>CAYVPD010000160.1:0-4516 GCA_964453545.1 uncultured Gemmatimonadaceae bacterium | reverse complement strand
GGGCAGACCCCGGGGCGCCCTCGGGAGCGAGGGCGTCAACCTGCAAAACTACGAAGGCGGTGCGGTCAGGTCGAGGCGCCTGCGCTGCCGCGGGCCTGCTCAAGTGCCTCTTCGAGCCGCACACCCACGATGGTACTCACGCCCGGCTCTTCCATCGTCACGCCGTAGATCCAGTCTGACGCCTCGATGGTGCGCGGGTTGTGGGTGATGACGACGAACTGTGTGTGCTCCTTGAAATCGTGCAGCAGCCGAATGAAGCGCCCGATGTTGTTTTCATCGAGCGGGGCATCCACCTCATCGAGCACACAAAACGGACTGGGCTTGACCAGATAGATCGCGAACAGCAATGACAGGGCCGTGAGGGCCCGCTCACCGCCCGAGAGCAGGTCGATCCGTTGCGTCTTCTTGCCCCGTGGCGACGCATGGATCTCGATCGCCGATTCAAGCACGTCGTCGTCTTCAGAAAGCCAGATGTCGGCCTCACCGCCCTCGAACAGGCGCTGGTGCACCGACTTGAAGTGCTCCCTGATGCGATCAAAAGTCTCATTGAAGAGCGTCGTTGCGGTCTCGTTGATTTCGCGGATGGCGCTGCGCAGGTCATCACGAGCCTTGATCAGGTCATCGTGCTGCTCCGTGAGGAAGGCCAGTCGCTCGCTTTCTTCAGCATGCTCTTCGACCGCCAACATGTTGACCGGACCGATGCGCTCCAGCGCCACCACGGTTTCTCGTAGCTCTTCGGTCAGTGTCTCGGGCTCGCCCTCGACGTCGTTGGCTTCGGCGAAGAGTTGGTCGACGCTGCGACCCCACTCCGCCTCAAGCCGGTCCTGAATGCGGTCGATGCGGCCTTGGAGTTCCTGGCGCTCGAGTTCGAGGCGATGCCGACGGTCGGTCGCCTCGCGCTCGGCAACCCGGGCCTGCCGCGCCGCGCGTTCGGCCGTGGCGAGGGCCTCGCCCACTTCATTGAGTCGCTCATCGCGACCACGCAATTCGACCTCAGCCTCGTCTCTCTGGCCAAACAATGTGGCCGTGCGCTCGGCCCCTTCAGCCTGCAGAGCCGACACCTGCTCCAGCTCGCTGCCGAGGCGCTTCTCTTCTGTATCGAGCGCCTCGATGCGCTGATGCGCGGCATCTCTGGCCCGCTGGGCGAGCGTCTTGCGCTCGTCGAGCCGGGCGACCTCTCCTTGGAGCCGGGTGAAGCGCACCTCGAGCTCCGCCTGCTCACCGCGGGCTGCTTCCCATTGCTGCTGAACCTGATCGACGAGGCCACGCGCCTCGGCACGTTGTGCGGTCAGTGCGCTCTCGCGAGCCTGCAGCGCCTCTCGATCGTCACGGGCCTTAACCTGCCGCGCGCGGGCCTGGGCGATGCCGGCCTCGGTTGCCTCGACCTGGCGAGCCAGCTCTGCATGATGTTGATCCATGCGCTGCCGCCGCTCCTGCGCGGCGGCAACCTCCGACTCGACCTTTCGCAGCGCATCTTCTGCTCCGCGCAACGCTGTGCGGGTCGCCTCGGCTTGCAGTTCGGCCTCCTGAAGGGCCGACCGCGCGGCTTCCCGGTCTGCGCGTGCGGAGTCTGCCCCTTTCCGGGCCGCTTCTTCGTCGCGTACCAGTCGGGCCAGTTCGTCTCGACGTTCGAGAATTCCGCCCCCGCCACTCGGATTGCCGAGGCGCACCACACCGTACTGATCACGCAAGATCCCCGACGCCCCCACCCGCGAACGCCCCGTGCCCGTCAAGACTTCGTCGTCGGCCACGAGATCGACTTCGGCCAGCAGCGCGCGCACCCAAGGCTCTCCGGCGCCGCGCGGCGCCACGGCCGTCAGCAGAGATCCAGCCGCCCCAGGCTTCGGGACCCCATCGAGCGGCAGCAGCATCAGCCCTCCACCGCGGCCCCATTGGCCCTCGAACCACTGACGCACCCGATCGGCCGCGGCACCGTCGTCGACGACCAGGGCCCGAGCCAGCGGGCCCAGCCACGCCTCGACCGCACGTGCGACCTGGGTCGGTGCGCCCACGAAATCGACCAGCACCCCCTGCACTCCCGCGATCTGGGTGGACAGGGCTGCCTGCACGACGGGCTCCATGCCCTCCCGGTCCCGCTCCAACGCCTCGAGGGCGGTGCGACGCGCCGACAGGCGCCCCGCGGCATCGGCGGCGGCGACCTCGGCCTCCCTCGCGGCTTCTGCAGACGCTCGTGCGGCGTCGACGGCACCGAGAGCTTCTGCGACCAGTTCACGGGCGTTCGCGACGTCGGCTTGGAACGCCGTCACCTGCGCGGTAGCCAGGTCTCCGGCGCTCTCCATCTCTGACGCGGCACCGGCCGCCGCAGCCAGGTCACGCTGCAGGCGCTCCAGCCTGAGCTGGAGGTCGGCGGCCTGCGACTCGGCCGCTTGGGCGTCACCTTCGAGTTGGGCACTGCGACGCGTGACGTCACGCTCCTCGCGCTCGACCTGCTCGAGTCCCTCACGCGCCTGCTGCAGACGCGCCCGCACGGCATCAGCGGCTTCGCGACGGCGAGCCAATTCAGCCTCGACCAGGGTGAGATCTTCGCGCACACCCGCAAGTTCAACGTCGAGCGAGGCCTGATCGGCTTCAGCCGTGGCTGAGCGTTCGCGTGCCTCAGCCCGCTCACCCTCGATCTGCTCCAGTCGTCGCCGTGCGTAGCCCGCTCTCTCTTCAGCAACCGCGAGCTCGCGCTCCCAGCGTACCAACTCACTGCGAATTTCGTCGAGCCGAGAGGCCGCGGCCGTGCGTTCCCTCTGCGCTTCGACCTGCCGGAGTCGCAATGTTTCGTATTCCGATTCGGCGGCCTGCACACGAGCCGCCTGCCCCTCGCCGTCATGCGTGTCGTGCTCAAGCGCGCCTGCCACCTCGGTGAGGCGGGTCTCGAGGGTCGCGACCTGATGCCGCACCACAGCCACCTCGACGTCGAGCCTGCGCGTGCGCAGCTCAGCCCAGCGCTCCGCCTTGCCCTTCTGCCGCGCCAGAGACCGCACCTTGCTCTCGACCTCGGCAATCACGTCGTTGAGTCGCTCGAGATCGAGTTCCGCCCGTTCGAGCCGGCGCAGAGCGGCCTTGCGACGATCCTTGTACTTGCCGATCCCCGCTGCCTCTTCAAAGAGACTGCGGCGCTCATCGGCACGATCTGAGAGGATCGAGTCGATCATGCGATTCTCGATCACGTTGGCCCCGGCACCAAGACCTGTGTCTCGCGTGAGGTCGACAACGTCTTTCAGCCGCACACCGCTGCGGTTGATCGAGTAGTCGCTGCCCCCGTCGCGATAGACGGTGCGACCGATCTCGACCTCTTCAAACGGAACCGGCAACGCCCCGTTTTCATTGGTCACCGTGATCGAAACCGAACCTCGGTTGACCGGGCGGCGGTTCACCGAGCCCTGGAAGATGGCTTCCTCCATCTTGGCTCCACGAATCGCCGTCGGGCGCTGTTCACCCAGAACCCAGCGGATGGCGTCGCTGATATTTGATTTGCCGCAGCCGTTGGGCCCAACGATGGCCGTGACACCATCGTGGAACTGTACCTCGGTGCTGTCGGCGAACGACTTGAACCCATGCACTTTGAGCGACTTGAGCTTCATCGTGATGGATTCCGTGGGTCGGGGGGAGAACCTTCGGCCGTAGCCTGCGCGACGGGAACTCCCACGCGGTCCGACAGGGGCCCGTGCTCGATTCCCAGCTCCGCCAGGCGCGTTGCCACCCAGCCGGCCTCATCGGCCTCGGCAACGGCACCGGCATAGATGCGCAGAACAGTGGAACCATCGGAGCGCGTGAGCGCAAGCACATGGGCGGGAATTCCCTGTCCCTGGAGCTGCGCTACACGCTGGTCGGCACGAGCCTCGGCATCGGGGCCGAACTCGAATTCGTCGACGGGAAACGCGAGACGTACCTGCCGGATCACCCAGTCATCGAGCCGGGCTCCACCACCCAGACGCTCAACCAGCGTTCGACCCAGTTCCCTCGCCTGCAAAGAATCTGCGAGGGGTCCGGCCATCACGCGGTTCACGACACGCCCGCCAAGCTGCACTGGTGCCACCGCCACGCCGGTGCCGGGCAACAAGCGCTCCAGCCGGCGGGCTGAGGCTTCAGCCGCTCCAGCATCTTCGAAGCTGGCTACGGTCAGCATCCAGGTCATCAGCTCGGCGGTAATGACGGCCTCACCCTGAGGCGCAAACGCCGCAGCCGACGCGTCGGGCTGCGGGGTACCCTCGGGAGCGCCTGGCACGTCTTGTCCTGACACCGACCCTTGAGAGGCTGCTGAAGGGCCGGGTGCGCTCGAGGGCAGCGTCGGCAACCGCACGGCACCCGACCAAACTGCGTAGGCCAGCGTCGCGAGAAAAACCACAGAGAGGCCCATGGCAAGACGCCGGCCGGTCGCGAGCGACGTCGTGTCGCGGCCCCGAGAAGACCTTTGGGATCGTCGAGTTGCGGCATCTTCTGCCCGCCCCGACGGCCGCCCAGACGGTGCCGCCGGGCCCGCCATGGCCGCCGTGTCGGCCGCGGC
>CAYVPD010000159.1:0-4521 GCA_964453545.1 uncultured Gemmatimonadaceae bacterium | reverse complement strand
TGCTCTTGCCACTGCCCGTTGGGCCGGCCACGAGAATGACGCCATTGAGTCGCTCAATCAGCCGACGCAATCTGCCCGCATCGACCGTTGAGATGCCCAGGTCATCGAGCCGCTGTGGCGTATGAGATGGGTCGACAATTCGCACGACCACTTTTTCTCCGCGGTCGGCGGGCAAGGTCGAGACCCGCAGTGCCAGTTGGCGGCCCTGATAGGTCAGACTCATGCCGCCATCTTGAGGGCGTCGACGCACGGCGATGTCCATGCCGGCCATGACCTTCACGCGTGAAATGACGAGCTCGCGCAGGCCGGCGGGCAGGTCATGTTGCTCATGCAGAAGTCCATCGACACGCTGACGCACTCTTACGTGGCCGTCACTTGTCTCGATGTGCAGGTCTGATGCACCCGCAGCGACAGCGTCATGGATCAGATGGTCTACGAGGCGCACGACCGGAGCGGCATGGACTTCGGCTGCGACCTCAAGCGTCTCCGCGTTTGCTTCGGGCGCCTCGAATTGGGCGGCGAGGCGGGAGACCGGCGTACCGTAGATCTGATCCAGCGCTGCATGCAGGGCCCGGGGGGGTCACGACCACGACGTCGACCCGCACGCCCGATCTGAATGTTGCATCAGCGACGGCATCGAGATCAAACGGGTCGATCATGCCGAGCTGGAGCCGGTGGCCGTCGAGTGCGATCGGCACCACACCCGCCGAGCGAGCCATCTGCTCGTCGACCACAGATGCGAGGGCAGGGTCACCTTCAAGCGTGCCCGCTCTGACCGGAAGTTTCAGGAGCGTTGCCAGAGCACTGGCGAAGGCTGCTTCATCGATCCAGTCGTGACCGACAAGCCATTCGCCGAACCGGGCGCATGACTCCGGCTCGGCCAACAGCGCAGCCTCGACCGCGTGAGGGGGCAGGAGCTGATGCTTGAGCAGATGGTCTGCGATCGTGCGGCAGTGGAGAGAGCGGTTCACTCTCCACGATGCGCCCGCTCAGGGGGCGCTCGAATGGCCGATCAGGTCAAACGTCTTCGGGTCAGCTGGCAACACGAAGGTCGATGGTCACCTCGACCTCGATATGGCCCATGTCTGCGCGGTCTCGCAGCGCCGCCCGAACGCGAGGCTCGATCTTGGCGTAGGCAGCGAGCACACCCTTGTGAAGCTCACGTCGCATCACCCGGAGCGCGTTGACGTCGGGCCGCGACGTGCCCGACTGCTTGCGGGCTTCCACGAGATCGTCGGGGCGAATCTCAAAGGGGGTCATGCCGAAATCTTCGGGACGATCATGGTCGAGATAGCGCACGGCCAGAGTCACATCACCACGGGCGTGGTGTTCGGCCAGATCTCCAACAGCCTGAAACCTCTGCGCCAGCGGCCCGAGGTTTTGGGACTGCGCGCAAGCAGTGTAGGCCTGCTCGACCGCAGCAAAAAGCCGCTTGAGCCGCTCAGGTGTTGTCGCATCGACATCGGGTAGATCGGTATCGAGACGCCGTCCCGAGGCCTGACGGTCTGACAGTCTGCCCCCGGCGTCGTCACGGCTGCGAGAGCGATCGATGTTGTCGAGAATCCGATCGGGATTGGTCCGTAGCGACATGGGCGGTCCTGTCTGAGAGAAATTCGGCTGCCGCTGAGAATAATCGTGTCCCCGTGGTGCGTCCAATGGTTACGGGTTCGTTTTGACGCCTCAGCTCCAACACTTTGTGCCTGCGGCGCAACTTAAATGGGTGTAGCGGGTGGAATAATGGCTGCGTTGGCGGCCACAAAATCCAAATTTGATTCGGCGCGACAGACCAGATGCCTCACTCGATCAACCTGAAATTTCTGGGCCTCGCCTGGGCGGCACTGCCGCTACTGGTTTCAGCGCCGGCCTACGCATTACAAGAGGGGTTGCTCGAAAATGAGGCCACCTCTTCGACTCCAGCGTCTCAAGGGGCTCCTGCCGCGTTCGCCGTCTGGACAGAGGAGTCGATCAGTGTCGATGGTCGCCTCGATGAAGAGATCTGGAGCCAGATCACGCCTGCAACGGGATTTCTGCAGAGCCGGCCCACTGAGGGTATTCCGGCCGAATACGACTCCAAGGTGTGGGTTGTGTTCACCGACAACGCCGTTCACGTGGCTGCGCTTCTGTTGGATCCCGACCCGTCATCGGTAGCCGACCAGTTGTTGCGCCGGGACCAGCGGGGACAGGCCGACTGGTTTGCCGTGCAGTTCGACCCCAACCGAGACCGACGCACCGGGTATTCGTTTGAGGTCAGTGCAGCCAACGTGCAGCGCGATGCCTACCTCTTCAACGACCAGGGCGAAGACTTCGCATGGAATGCCGTCTGGCAGTCAGCTACAGGTCGATCGGCTGAAGGCTGGGTGGTCGAGATTCGCATTCCGCTGTCGCAGATGCGCTACGAAACCGACGAACCCATTCAGACCTGGGGTGTCAACTTCGTGCGCCGTCGCACGGTGACCGACGAGATTTCTTACTTCTCGCTGCGCTCGCGTTTGGTTGAGGGCCGCGTCAGCCAGTTCGGGTTGTTGGAAAATGTGCGCGTGCCGGGCGGTGCGCGTCGGATCGAGGCGCGCCCCTATCTGCTGGGGTCGCTCGACCGCAGCCAGTTTCAGGACGGCGACCCGTTTTATGACGGTAGTGAGGCCAATGCCCGCGTTGGTGTCGACCTGCGCTTCGGGCTCGGGTCGGCATTCACGCTCGATGCCACGCTGAATCCCGATTTCGGACAAGTCGAATCAGACCCGGCCGTCATCAACCTCTCGGCATTCGAAGTATTTCTTCCGGAGCAGAGGCCGTTCTTCATCGAAGACGCTCAGGTGCTCGACTTCTCCCTGTCAGGTCGCCAGAACGGGCTCTTCTATTCCCGACGTATCGGGCGCTCGCCGCAGGGCGGCGCTCCCGGCGATGCGCTGTTTAGTGATGTGCCGACCGCCGCCAAGATTCTCGGTGCAGCAAAACTGACGGGGCGCACGGTCGGGGGTCTCTCGCTCGGTGCTCTATTCGCGGTTACAGATCGCGAGTCCGGTCGGGCTCTGGTGCCCACGCCGGGTAACGAGGCGTCAATTGGGCAGCCCGAGGTGCAGGCGTTCACTGCCGAGCCGCAGGCCGAGTATGCGGTCACCCGCGTCCAGCAAGATTTTCGCGAGGGGCGCACCCAGTTCGGGGTGATGACGACGGCCATGCGCAGAAGCTTGCCAGCTGATGGCTCGTTTGACTTTCTGTCGTCATCGGCATTTTCGGGCGGGGTGAACTTCGAGCATCAATGGAGCGGTCGTGACTGGGGGCTCACCGGGTTTCTCGCACTCAGCCAAGTGCGCGGTGACTCGACCGCGATGATCCGGGTGCAACGAGCCAACAACCAGCTCTTTCACCGGCCCGACGCGACCCGCATGGCGATGGACTCGACGCGCACGTCGCTTTCCGGACTGGAATGGCGACTGCAGCTCGACAAGCGCAACGGTGAGCACTGGACGGGCGGACTCTGGATGGGGCAGGTCACGCCCGGATTCGAGGTCAACGATCTCGGGTTCAGCCAGAACTCAGAGCGTCTCGATGGCGGATTTCGCGTGGGGTACCGGGAGATCCAGCCGTCTCGAATCTTTCAGAACTACGACTTGTCGTTCTTCACGTTTCACAACTGGAGTCACGAGGCGCTCGACAACGCGTCATCGTGGGATTCGTGGCGCTCGGCCCATATGCGCGGCAGCTTCACCCTCAACGCCAGCACGCAGCTGACAAACTGGTGGAACCTGTCGAGTAATGTCTCGCTCAACCCCGATACGTATTCGCGCTCGCTGACCCGTGGTGGGCCTGTGATGATGGATCCGGGCTCGACGTCGGCCTCGTTCCGCTTCAATACCGATCGCCGCAAGAAGGTGACGGTGGGTCTCGGCACGACCTGGCGCGAGGGGTTTCGCGACAGTGGTGGACAGTTCGAGATGAACGGGTCGATCGAAATGCGGCCCTCACCCCGCATCGAGGTGCGCCTCGAGCCTAGCTGGTCACGTCAGAAAGACGGCTCACAATATGTGTTGGCCACATCGACCCTGCCGTATGCACCGACCTTTGGCCGACGCTATCTGTTCGGCGAGATCGAGCGCACGACCGTCTCGATGGAGACGCGCGTCGACGTGGGCTTTTCGCCCAACCTGACCTTCCAGCTCTTCGCCCAGCCCCTCTTGTCGAGCGGTGAGTACCTGCGGTATCGGCAGCTGCGTGAGCGAGCCACCTTTGACTTCGTTGATTTCCAGCCAGGTACCGCCCAGTTAGTTGACGGACAGGTGCGCTGTCAGGGGGGAACCATCTGCGCTCAACCTGGGGCTGAGGGTACGCAGAGGCAGTTCGTCGACTTCGATGGAGACGGGCAGGTGGACTACAACTTCAATGACCGCGACTTCAACATCAGGTCGTTGGTCGGCAATGCCGTGCTACGCTGGGAGTTTCAGCCTGGATCCACTTTCTTTTTGGTCTGGCAGCGTCGCCAGCGCTCGACACTCGGGCTCGGGAATTTTGACTTCGCGCGAG
>CAYVPD010000158.1:0-4542 GCA_964453545.1 uncultured Gemmatimonadaceae bacterium | reverse complement strand
AACTCATCGAGCACAAACGTGCCGTCGTCGGCGCTGGTGGTCGAGCGGCTCGTGCCTGACAAGAAGACCGTAGCTCCTTCGAGCACCGCACCGGCCGTGCTGTCGGCGACAAATCCGCGCAGGAACCCCGGGGCCGGCCCTGCACGGCCTCGAGTGAGGCCCGTGCGGCCCTGCATCTCACGAACCTCCACCACCTCTCCGCCCTGTGTGCGAACCTCGGCAACCTGCAGCCTCGGACGTGGCTGCGCTCCGATACCCATGCCTCGAACCAGTACAGGCATGCGAATCTCCCACCAGCGTACGATCCACTCTCCGCTCGGCAGCGCCTCGAAGCGCACCTCGCCTCCGGAGCGATCTTCGATGCCGGCCTCAGCCAGGTCAGGCAGATTCACGTAGCGATAGTTGAGGCGCTCCAGTCGCGTCGAGCGCTCCGCCATCCACAGAGTACCCGAGACGTCGGGCACCCGTCGGCCCGGTGCGGGCTCGAAGCGCAGGCCGAAGCGCTCGTCATCGCGCACGGCCGTGAAGCAATGCGTGCGCAAGAAACTGTCGGAGAGCAGCACCTCGGCGTCGGGCGCGAAGTACTGGAAGCCCTTGGCGAGATCCCCTGCCACATAGCCGTCAGCCTCAAGCTGTTCAGGGTCGATCGCCCGGTAGGCATGCCGGCCGATGTGGGTCGAACGCCGCTTGCGCTCGGCCATGATCTGGCGACCTCGGGGATCGAGGGTGCGCTCCCAGCTTTCCAGCTCGTATTCGAAGCGCTCGGCCTGCTCGGTCCAACGTGCGACCGAGAGCGCTTTGCGAGCCTCCTCCCAGAGCTGCATGGTGGCTTGCCCCGCCTCACCCAGGTCGCAACGCACCGTGCCGTCGACCTCGATGCCCCCGAGTTCAATGGCCTGAGCGGGTGCCACCAGATCGAGACGCACGGTCTGCCCGGGGTCGATGCGTACGGGGTCCGACAGCACACTGCTGAAGCCGATACGCTCGGGCCGCAGGCGGTAGACACCGGGCACGGGAACGCGGATCAGGAAACGGCCATCGGGCAGCGTGAGTGCGCCGGCGACCCGCCGTTCTTCGGCATCAAGAACTGCGACAAAGGCTCCCTGCACCGGCTGCCCAGTGCCTTCTTCTCTCAGGTACCCGGTAAGCAGTTGGCCCTGCTGCGCCGCAAGCGAAATCGGCAATCCAGCCAAGACGGCAAGCCAGAGGGCGGCTCGGCCGATGGCCGCACGAAAAGAGACGGCGGAGAGGGTCATGCCTTGAACTTACGTCGGTGGAGCTCCCTCTGCGAAGCCCCGTACGACCGCATCGCCCATCCCCCGCGGGACACGAAGGCCCCAAGCCTGATCCGGCGGCGTCACGTCAGCTATCAGATGCGCATTGAGTTCACCAAGCCGCCCAATCGGTACCTCGAGCATCTGCGCCACCTGCGACAGTGCGGAGCCTCCCGGTACCCAAACAACATCGAAGGTCACGGGGGCCTCCGTGCGAGTGCTGAACCCGTAGGCCTTGGCATCGCGAGCGAGGGTTGCCGCAGCCATGACTCGCGCAACGTGATGGCGGGTCTCGAAGGGCAGCTGGCGCCGAATATCCCGAAAACGCTCGGCTCCCGGGTGAGCTCGGCCGACTTCCTCGGCTGCGATGAACCGGGCGGCACCCAGTGGCGTGGCTGCGAGGGCTGCGTCGACCCGCACCGGGCCGGCGTTGTACGCAGCCATGGCCAAATGCCACGAGCCGTAGCGCGCGTAGAGCAACTCGAGGTAGTCGAGCGCTGCATCTGTGGCTCGCCACGGGTCCCTGCGCTCGTCGACCCACTCGTCAACACGAAGTCCCAGGTGCTGAGCCGTGGGCGCCATCAACTGCCATAGCCCGACGGCCTCGGCACCCGACACAGCCTCGATGGCAAAGCCGGACTCGATCATCGCCAGGTACAACAACTCGGAGGGCAGCCCACGGGCTGCAAGACGCGCGCGAATCATGCCCTCAAAGCGCCCTCGGCGCTCAAAGAAACTCTGAAACGTGACGCGCTGATCTCCGGAGAATCGCTCGATCCAGTACTGCACCTGGTCGCTGTCGACCGAACTGAGTTCGTCAGAACCCTGTGGTGCGGCACCACTCGCCTCGTCTCGTCCCTCTAAAACATCAGGAACCGCAGACGGGGTTGCCGGGGACTCGGGCTGGGTCTCCCCGACCGTGCCGGCCAAGAGCAAGGGGAGACCAAAGGTCATCAGTGCCCCGAACGGGGTCGACCTGACGCTTGTTTTCATGTCGGATACCTCCTCGCCTCGCACCCTTGGCCTGACGCACAAACCTGGAGTGCGCACGTCGCCCAAGGGCAGGAGATGGGGGAGAAGCGCCACGACTGCGCTTCGCGCTTACCCGGAATGGTAGAGGCTTGGCAAGATCAGTGCCCTCAAGGGCAGATCGCAGCAAACTCCTGCAGAACCGTCATGAAGGACCCGCCTCCATCGCCGTATCTGCAACCGTGGGAATCACGCATGATGAAGCCCGGCCTACATGGTGCAGACCGGGCGTTCAGGAATGTTCGAACGAACTACTCCGCAGGATAGACGGAAACCGCCTTGCGCCGCTGATAGGTCTCGAACGTGACGACACCGTCGACCGTCGAAAAGAGAGTGTCGTCTCCACCCTTCCGCACGTTGCGGCCGGGGTGGAACTTGGTGCCGCGCTGACGCACGATGATGCCGCCGGCCCGGATTTCCTGGCCACCGTACACCTTCACCCCCAGAAACTGCGGGTTGCTGTCGCGCCCGTTTCGGCTTGAGCCGACTCCCTTCTTATGAGCCATCTTGACTCCTCTCTAGAGTGAAAGCCCGACAGACGTCAGACCTTCACCTCAGAAATCCGAATCTCAGTGAATCCCTGGCGGTGACCCTGCTTCTTGCGGTAATTCTTCCGCCGCTTGCGCTTGAACACGATGATCTTCTTGTTACGGCCGTGCTTGACGACCTCAGCCGTCACCGACGCACCCTCGACCATCGGCGCACCGACCTTCACGGCGCTGCCGTCAGAAGCGAGAAGGATCTCGTCGAAGACCACGCTCTCTCCAGGCTCAGCACTCAGGCTCGGAACCCGAAGGCTCGCGCCTGGCTCGGCCCGAAACTGCTTTCCACCTGTCTTGATTACCGCAAACATCTCGTCATCGCCTGTAAAGCAGGAATTTTTCGAAACAATACAGCCTGTAAGTATCGGGGATCGCCTACGGTTCGTCAACGCCCGAAGGCATACCCAATGCCGTCAACGCATTGCGTAGCGATCGGTGACATCAGCTTCTGACGGACCGGCCAGAAGCAAGAACTCGTCTTCACGCAGAATGGGGTCATCTCGCAGCTTGAGCTGCAGTCGGTTTGCCTTTTCAACGCGACGCACGAAATCAGGTTCAGCTTCCAGAATCTGAAGTGCGACCTCAGGGTGAAGCTGCACAACCAGGCGCCGCTCGTCACCGCCACCTGCGGCCCGCTGCAGTGAACGCTCGATGCGTCGCACGACAGTTGCCGGTGTCGAGACCCGCCCTGACCCACCGCAGTGTGAGCACGGGGCCGTCAGGGACTGGACCAACGAAGGTCGAACACGCTGGCGCGTCATCTCGATCAGCCCAAGATCGGACACTGAAAACGCCTTGGTCCGAGCGCGATCACGCCCGAGGTGGCTGCGGAGTTCGTGCAGCACTCGATCCCGATTCTGCTGCGAGTCCATGTCGATGAAGTCAACGACAATGATCCCGCCCACATCCCGCAGCCGCAGTTGCCTCGCGACTTCGCGAGCCGCGTCGAGGTTCGTGCGAAGAATCGTGTTCTCAGGATCCTTGCGCCCAGTGAAGCGCCCGGTGTTGACGTCGACAGAGACCAGCGCCTCGGTCGGCTCGATGATCAGGTAGCCACCTGAAGGTAGGTCAACACGGCGGTCAAATGCCTTGCGAATCTCTTCTTCGATACCGCGCGCATCAAAGAGCGGCTCGGTGTCGGTGTAGAGGTGGATACGATCGAGCAGCTCAGGCGCCACGTTTTCAACGTACTGGCGGATCTCGTTGAACGACTGCTTCGAATCGACCGTGATGCGCTCGAATTTGTCGGAAAAGAGGTCACGAATCACGCCGCTGATCAGCTTGGCCTCGCTGTGAACGAGCGCGGGAGCCCGCGAAGACTTCGCCTTGCGCTGGATCTTCTTCCAGTTGCCGTGGAGCCGCTTGAACTCGCGCTCCAGCGTCTCTTTGGTGACCTCTTCGCCGACGGTTCGAACGATGATGCCGCCCGCCCCCTTAGGCACGATGTCACGGGCCATGGCGCGCAGTCGCGTGCGCTCCTCGCGTCCGTCGATCTTGCGACTTACGCCCACGTGGCTCGACCCCGGGATGTAGACCAGAAAGCGACCGGGCAGAGAAATCTGCGCCGTGACTCGCGGACCCTTGGTGCTGATCGGCTCCTTGGTGACCTGGACCAGAATTTCTTGGCCCTTGCGCAGTTGATCTTGAATCGGCGGGTATTTGCGGTTGCGACGGTTTCCGCCCCCGTTGCCGTTCTC
>CAYVPD010000157.1:0-4558 GCA_964453545.1 uncultured Gemmatimonadaceae bacterium | reverse complement strand
AGATGGCATTCGCAATTATGAATGGGTGGAAACCTCGTTTGGCGACGGTTTCAACAGCATGGTCGACCCGCGTACCCCCTCGATCGGCTACGGCATGAGCCAGGGCGGAAACCTGGTGCGTTGGGACACGCGCACCGGCGAGCGCAAGCCGATTCGACCCTACCACGAAGACGCCGAGGTCGAGCTGCGCTTCAATTGGAATGCGGCTCTGGCCCTCGATCCCTTCGAGCCGGGACGCATCTATTACGGCAGTCAGTTCGTGCACGTAAGCACCGATCAGGGTGCGACATGGGAGACCATCTCGCCGGACCTGACGACCAATGATCCTGAGAAGCAGAAGGCCGACGAGAGCGGTGGCATCACGCGCGATGCGACGGGTGCCGAGAATCACACGACCATCATCACGATTGCCCCCAGCGCAGTCGAACAGGGCCTGATCTGGGTGGGTACAGATGACGGGAACGTGCAGCTGACGCGCGATGCCGGGTCTACATGGTCTGACCTTACGGCTGGCTTGCGAGGTGTTTCCGCGGGTACGTGGGTGCCTCACATCGAGGCGTCCCAGCACGATGCCGCCACGGCGTATGTGGTCAAAGATGACCACCGGCGGGGTGGTTGGGAGCCCTGGATCTTCAAGACGAACGACTACGGTCGCACTTGGCAGAACATTGCCGAGGGCATCGACGGGTATGTGCACACTGTCGAAGAAGATCCGGTTGTGCCGGAACTGCTCTGGGCGGGTAGCGAGCTCGGCCTTTGGTACTCGCTCAACGCAGGCGCCACGTGGCACCGCTTTGACAGCGGATTTCCCACGGTGCCGGTGCGATCGATCGTGACGCACCCGAGAGACCATGACCTGGCGGTCGGCACCTTCGGACGCTCCATTTACATCATTGATGACATTCGGCCCCTCCGCGAACTCGCGGCTAGCGGCGGCACTCTGGCGTCGGGCGTGCATCTCTTCGAGCCCCCGCATGGATGGCTCCGTCGCACGCGGGCCGTCGACGGCTATCACTTTTCGGGTGAGTCGCTCTTCAAGGGAGAAGCCCGAGCCGAAGGCATTCCGCTGACCTATGCAGTGACCGACTCCACCGTCACGGGCAGTGCGCGTATTGAGGTGCTTGGGGATGGCGATGCGGTGCTGCGCGTGCTCACCGGGCCCTCCACCGTCGGAATGCATCGTGTGGTTTGGAACCTGCGTGAGACCCTCCCCTCTGCCGACGCCGATCAGGGCGCGGCGCGATTTGGCCCGTTGGGCCCAGAGGTGCTGCCGGGAGAGTATCGGGTGCGGGTTACGGTTGGGGACCAGACGAGCGAAGTGCGGCCGGTCTCGGTCTTGCCCGATCCGAGGGTCGATGTGCCGATGGCAGATCGGCGAGCGCGGCGTGAGGCCATCGACCGCGGTCTCGCCCTCGCTGCGCGGCTGAGTCAGCTCGAGGCTCGCCATCGAGAAATGGAGCAGGCCCTTGAGGACTTCTCCGAGGTTCTGGACGCGCAGAGCTCTGAGGTAGCCGAGCCGCTCGAAGAGGCGCTGGCCAGTGTGCGCTCGGCGCTTGAGGAAGGGGTCGATCTGGAGCAGGCCGGGCGGTACCGCCGCGGCGTCTTCTCGTTGCAGTCCACCTGGGAGGCGCCGGGTCGTGGCGAGCTTTTGGGCCTGGAGCGATTCGATGCAGCGGTACGGCAGGCGGTGTCAGGCTTCAACGCCGTCGTCAATGGGACCTTTGCAGAGCTCGCCCGCCTCGCGAGCAACGCCGACCTGCAGCTTCTTGCCACTGTGGAGCCGCTCGACGCCGTCGGAGCCCGGTGAGCCAAACCCACGATGTGATCGTCGTGGGGCTGGGTGGGTTGGGCGCAGCCGCGCTCGCTCATCTAGCCTCACGCGGTCTGAAGGTGGTGGGCCTCGAGCAGTTCGGGATCGGCCACGCCCGGGGCTCGTCGCACGGGGGCAGTCGCATCGTGCGTCTGGCCTATTTCGAGCACCCCGATTACGTGCCGCTTGCCCGCCGCTCTCTCGAGCTTTGGCACGCGATGCAAGACGAGGGCGAGGCAGCGCTCTTCACAACGACCGGAGGGTTGGATGGTGGACCGGCCGACGGGCGCATCTTTCTCGGTGCGCGTGCGGCTTGTGAGGCCCATGACCTTGTGTATGAAGTGCTTGATGGCGACGAAGTGCGGCGTCGCTTTCCTGCGCTTCGAGTGCCTCTCGCCGATCAGTTCGTGTGGCAACCCGATGCGGGCAGCGTCGATACCGAACTCGGCATCGAGTTGCATGTGCAGAAAGCTAAGCAGCGCGGTGCTTCGGTGATCACGGAGGCTGGCGTCGTTGGGTGGCAGTGCGAGCCCGGCCTCGCCACCGTGTCCCTCGACAATGGCGAACAGTTCACAGCGCGGCACCTAGTGATGACGGCCGGGCCCTGGACGAGTGCGCTGGTGGGTCGGGGCCCTGCGCATGTGAGCGCTGTCTGGCCCCGCTTCACCGTGGAGCGTCAGGTCGTGGGCTGGTACGACGAGGCTCAGGGTCCCCACTTCGCGCCCGATCGCCTTCCGGTGTTCAACGTCGAAGGGGATGGCGGGCACTTCTATGGATTTCCAGCGTTAGGTGGGCGCGGTCCGAAACTCGGCCGCTTCGGACATCTGCACGAGGTCGTCCAGCCCGATGACGACATGGCCGAGGTGACGCGGGCGGACCGCGAACTGCTCCAAGGCTGGAGCGATCGACGTCTGGTCGGGGCGGGTGCGGTTACGGACACGTCGGTCTGCCGTTTTACCTACACCAACGATCACCACTTCGTCGTTGATCGCGTGCCCGACACCCCGTTGGTTGTGGGCTGTGGGCTGAGCGGCCATGGCTACAAGTTCGTGCCGGCCTTGGGTGAGGTGATCGCCGACCTGGTCGTCGGCGGGCCAACGGCGCGCGGCCCTGCCTTGTTCGCCTGGGATCGGCCAGGCTTGCGTGGGCCATCCCCGGCTGGTTCCGACCTAGCCTGACCGGCCGCGATCACATGCTCTACGTCAGCACACGAGGCGCAGGTCCGGTCCCGCTCTCCACGGCGCTCGAACTCGGGCTTGCACCCGACGGCGGCCTCTTTGTACCGGCCACCCCCATCCGGGCGCGCGACACAGCTTCGCCTGAGGCGCCGAACGACGACGTTGACAGCAGCTCCCAGCCTTGGACATCGCTTGCTGACCGACTCGCCCCATTTCTTCCGACCGATTGGTCGCGCGCTGAGGTCGAGTCGTTGGTGGGCGAGACATTGGCGTTTCCCATTCCGCTGCTGGAGCTCGAGCCCGGCATCTTTGTGCTTGAGCTCTTCCACGGGCCTTCGGCAGCATTCAAAGATGTGGGTGCCCGCTTTTTGGCGCGTGCCCTGTCGCGAGACGTGACCCGCGCCGAGGCCCGCGCTTGGTCACGCGCTGAAGCCGCGACTGAATCCCGCACGGTGCTCGTCGCCACGTCGGGCGACACCGGGGGTGCCGTCGCCGCGGCGTTCGACGGTGTCGCTGGCACCCGCGTGGTGGTCGTGTATCCGGAGCAGGGTGTGACGGAGTTGCAGCGTCGCCAATTCACAACACTTGGCGAAAACGTTCGGGCCCTGGCGGTGCCGGGTCCCTTCGACGAGTGCCAGAGGCTGGTCAAGCAGGCCTTGGCCGCGCCCGAGTTGAGCGAGCGTTTTCGGCTGACCAGCGCCAATTCGATCAATATCGGCCGCCTCTTGCCTCAAATGCTCTACTATTGGCTCGCCGCAGATGAGCTCCATCGACAGGGCGTGCACGAGCGTCCGACCTTTGTCGTGCCGTCCGGCAATCTCGGCAACCTCACTGCGGGACTGATGGCGGCATGGGCGGGCGTCCCCGGGGCCTCATTCCTTGCGGCGCTCAACCGTAACGACGCGCTGGCCCGGTGGCTGGCCCACCGGGAGATCGCAGCGAATCAGGCGACCGTTCGTACGCCCTCGTCGGCCATGGACGTGGCGCAGCCGAGTAACCTTGAACGGCTGCAGTGGCTGGAACGGGCACAACCGTCGGCCCTCAAACCACTCTCAGGTGCCGAGGTGGTCGATGATGAGGCGACTCTCGATAGCCTACGTGACACCTGGCGCCAAACGGGCCAATTGGTGTGCCCACACTCAGCGGTCGGCTTGGCTGCGGCCAGACGGGCTCGGGCCGCTGGCGCCTCGGCTCCGTTGATCGTGCTTGCGACGGCGCACGCGGGCAAATTTCCCGACGTGGTGCGACAAGCCACTGGTGTGAGCCCAGAGTTGCCGCCTGCGTTGGCGCATCGCTGGGTCGGACCTGAGCGCTTTGAGCGGATTGCAGCCTCCCTCAACCAACTCGAGGCGGTGCTGACCCATGCCTGAGCCGACACTGCGCGTTCGTGTGCCCGGCTCGACGTCGAACCTGGGCCCCGGTTTCGACTGTCTCGGGATGGCGGTCGATCGGTATTTGACGGTGCAGTGGATGCCGGACAGCAGCCCTCTGCACATCGAGCGATCCGGCACCCTTGAAGGGCTCGATGTCTCGCTCAGCGATGACCCGTTCGTAGCTACTCTGGGTGAGG
>CAYVPD010000156.1:0-4561 GCA_964453545.1 uncultured Gemmatimonadaceae bacterium | reverse complement strand
ATCAATTCCGCGGCAAGGAAGGCGTTCCCGCGAACCGAGATCGAAGCGGCGAAGCTGGCGACGCTCGACGAGTTCAATGCCCAGATGCAGCCCCGCTACGTCTGGCCCGCAGCTGAGCCAGTGGCCCGTGCCTATCTGGAGCAGCTCGTGCGTCACAACCGCATCTTGGCCGCTCGCGCTGCAGAGGTCGAGGGTGCGCTGGACAGCGGTAACGCCTCGGCCCTTTCGGCAGCTGCCGATGCCATCGCCGGGGACGCTGAGGCCGTGCGTTCAGGCCGACTGGGCGGCGATGCGCTGCGCCTGCAGCGACTGGCCGATACCCTGAGGGGAATGGCTGCGCAGCAGCAGTAAGCGGATTGAAGGTTTGAAGGTGAAGTGCTTTATCACGCTTTTTCTAACGTTATCTGGAGTTCGCGAGTGAGACGCTGGAGGCCTACCGCCCTGCGTCTGCTGCTGCTGGGGCTCGCCGTCGCACCTGCGACGGCGGCCCACGCACAGCAGGCATCCCGTACCGAGCCCGTTGCGGGCATCCGTGAAAACGCCACCCGGCTCCATGCGCTGACGGGGGCTCGCGTTGTGACCGCCCCTGGGCAGGTGCTCGACAATGCCACGATCGTGATTCGCGATGGCATGATCGAGGCGGTCGGGCGCAACGTTCAGGCGCCCGCGGGTGCGCGTCAGCACGACCTGAGCGGCCACACGGTCTATGCCGGGTTCATCGATGCGCATGCCGATCTGGGCATGGACGATGTTCCTGAGGGTGGCGACACCGGGCCTACGCACTGGAATCCCCAGGTGCGCGCCAGCTGGAGCACCACTCGCCACCTTGGCGACGATGATGCGCGCCGCGCCGGCCTGCGCTCGCAGGGCTTCGGTGTGGCTCTGGCCGTGCCCCGGGAGGGCATCTTCCGAGGCCTCGCGACCGTCGTAAACCTCGGAGACGGGGGTGTGCGCGAGCGCGTGCTGCGCAGTGATTTTGCGCAGTCCATCGGCTTTCAGCGCAGCTTCGCGCTGGGTGGCTCGTATCCGAATTCCCCGATGGGTACAGCGGCTCTCATGAAGCAGACGCTCATGGATGCCGACTGGTACAAGCGTGCTTGGGCCACGTGGGAAGAGAGCGGCCGCGCCTTTCTGCCACCTGAGACCAGTGAAGCCCTCGCAGCGCTGGAGCCGGCCATCGAACGTGGCCAGCCGGTGATCTTCGAGACGTCGTCTGAAGAGGAATATCTTCGGGCCCACACGATCGCGAGCGAGTTCAATCTGCTGCCCTGGTTTCGCGGCAGCGGTCAGGAGTATCGCATCATCGACGTGTTGCAGGGTCGGACTGATCCCCTGATCGTGCCGCTCGACTTTCCCGACGCGCCCGATGTCGATGACCCCGAGGCTGCCCTCAATGCGAGCCTCGCCGACCTGCGCCATTGGTACCTGGCTCCGACCAGCCCGGCCCGACTGGCCGAGGCCGACATCAACTTTGCCATTACCAGCGACGGCCTGACCTCGCTGCGAGACTTCCTGCCCAACCTGCGACTCGCTGTCGCTCGTGGGCTGAGCACCGACGACGCCTTGGCCGCACTCACGACGACGCCGGCAGCGTGGCTGGGACTCGACCGCACGCACGGCACGATCGCACCGGGCAAGGTGGCCAACCTCGTCGTGGCGGCCGGTGATCTCTTCACCGAAGAGGTCGAGATCCGCGATGTGTGGGTCGACGGATGGCGCTACGGCGTCACGGCCCTCCCGCAGGTCGACCCCCGTGGCACGTGGCGCATCGCCTCGAACGACGAATATGGCTTCGAGGCCGAACTGCGCCTCGAGGGCCCCCTGAACAACTTGCGGGGCTACATCGATCTGCCCGCGGGTGCCCCGCCCCGCTTCGACGGGGCGCGTGTCGACCTCGCTGACGCATCGGCTGTGACCGAGACCGGGCATGTCGAAGTGCGCTTTGACGGCACGGAGCTCGGTTACCAGGGCTTCATCTTGCTCGCTGGCGCGATTCAGGGTGAAACCTTCAGCGGTTGGAGCTCGCTGCCCAACGGGGCCGACCCGTCGTTCCGAGGTTCACGCACCGAGGCCTTCGAAGGCCCACGGCGGGGTCGCATAGCGTCAGAAGTGCCCGATATCGATCTGCCGTTCATTCGCCCGATGATGGAGTACGGCGTCTCGGCACCCCCCGAGCAGCCCGACGCCATAATCGTGCGCAATGCGACGGTGTGGACTCAGGGTGCGCAGGGTCGCCTCGAGGGCGCCGACCTGCTCGTGCGTGAGGGCAAGGTCGTTGAGGTGGGTGTGGATCTCGATGCCCCCCGCGGGGCCGTCGAGATCGACGCGGCGGGCAAGCATGTCACGCCGGGGTTGATCGATCCGCACATTCACTCGGGCGTCAGCGGCGTCAACGAAAGCGGCTTTGCGATCGTGCCTGAAGTCCAGATGGCCGACGTGCTCACGCACAACAACGTGTGGATGTATCGACAGCTCGCGGGAGGGCTGACCACAGCTCACGTAAAGCACGGTTCCGCCAACCCGATTGGCGGCGAAAATGTGATCGTGAAGCTGCGCTGGGGCCACCTGCCCGACGATCTGAAGCTCGAGGCACACCCCCGCACCGTGAAGTTCGCACTCGGGGAGAACCCAAAGCGCCGGGCGAATCGCTATCCCGATACACGCATGGGTGTACAAGAAATCGTTCGCGATCACTTCCTCGCAGCGCGTGACTACCAGCGCGTCTGGCAGGCGTGGGAGGAGAGTGGTGAGGGGTTGCCGCCGCGCCGGGACCTGCGCATGGAAGCCCTGCTCGACATTCTCGATCAAGAGCTGTTGATCTCGTCTCATGGCTACCGCGCCGACGAGTTTCTGGCGCTGGTGCGTCTCGCCGAAGAGTTCGGCTTCAGGGTCCAGACGCTCCAGCACGGGATCGAGGCGTACAAGATCGCGCCCGAGCTGGCCGCTTCAGGGGTGGGCGCTGTCGTGTGGAGTGACTGGGCCGCCTTCAAGCTTGAGGCCTACGACGCAACGGTGTACAACGCCCGTATTCTCATGGAAGCGGGTGTCGTGACCGCGCTGCATTCCGATGACACGCAGATCGCCAGTCGCATGAATTGGGAGGCCGGGAAGCTGCTGCGCACCGGCCTCACCGAGGAACAGGCGCTCTCGACGGTCACCAATCAGGCCGCGCAGGTGATCGCGATCGATGATCGGGTGGGCTCGCTCGAGACCGGCAAAGACGCCGACTTCGTGATCTGGACGGGCAATCCGCTGTCGCAGTTCAGCCGCGCCGAACAGACGTGGGTTGACGGGCGGCGCTATTTCTCGATCGAAGACGATGCCCGCATGCGCGAGCAGGTCGAGCGTGAGCGCTTCCAGTTGATTCAGGCCATTCTTTCGTCCACCGCAGGGAACTGACCATGAACCGAATCATTGCAGGGCGCCCGAAGGCGCCAGTGCTGGCTCTGGGGCTGCTCGCAGGCAGCGCACTGCTGCTGGCCCCATGCTCGACAGCGGCGCAGGTACGCATGACCGTACCCCCGCAGTCGGAGCCCATCGCTCTGACCGGTGCGACGATTCACACCGTAACCCAGGGTGTCATCGAAAACGGCACGATCGTCTTTGATGATGGCGTGATCATCGCCGTCGGCGCCGACGTGGCCATTCCCGCGGGAGCGCGGGTTGTCGATGCCTCGGGCAAGCACATCTATCCGGGCCTTGTCGATGCCCATACCACGCTGGGTATCACCGAGATCGGTGCCGTCGACGTCTCCAACGACATCAACGAACTGGGTGATTTCAATCCCAACGTGCGGGCTGAAGTCGCGGTCAACGCAGAAAGTCGCCACATCGGCACCTCGCGTTCGGCGGGTGTGCTGGTCGCCCTCAGCGCACCGGGTGGCGGACTCGTGTCTGGCATGTCGTCGGCGCTGAACCTCGAAGGTTGGAGCTGGGAGGAAATGTCGATGGAGGGCATGGCCGCCCTCAACGTCAACTGGCCCAACCCCAACCCGTCCCGCCGTTGGTGGGGAGGCGCGGGTGGTCAGCAGGGGCCGTCGTATGCGGAACAGGTCACGAAGATCCGTGACTTCTTCGCCGATTCCCGTGCCTACCGCGACGCAGTCGAGGCCGGTCAGACCGTGACTACCGATTCGCGGTATGCTGCAATGATCCCGGTGCTGAATCGGCAGATTCCGGTCGTTGTCGCAGCCGACGGTGCCAAGCAGATCAATGACGCCATCACCTGGGCCCTCGAAGAAGAGGTCCGCCTGGTGATCCGCGGCGGTCGCGATGCGGTGCGTTTCGCTGACCGGCTGGTCGAGCATGCGATTCCGGTGCTGGTCACCGCAACGCTCGATGGCCCAGAGCGTGACTGGGAGGGCTATGACGCAGCCTACCGACTGCCGGCCGAGCTGCATGCCAAGGGCGTGAAGTTCGCGATTGCCGGCGGTTCAGGTGCGGCCTACACGAACCGTTTGCCTTGGGAGGCCGGTGTCGCCGTCGCCTACGGGCTGCCCGAAGATGTGGCGCTCGAGGCGGTCACGATCGCGCCGGCCCAGTTCATGGGCATCTCAGATCG
>CAYVPD010000155.1:0-4580 GCA_964453545.1 uncultured Gemmatimonadaceae bacterium | reverse complement strand
AGATGCCGCCGGCGACCTTGGTGAGCCCGTAGTAGGCCTCCACCCGCGTCCAGTCGACGACGTTCCACCAGGCGTCGATGTAGTCCGCCCGCCGGTTCTGGTAGTTCAGGTAGTAGGCGTGCTCCCAGACGTCGACGCCGAGAATCGGGGTCAGGCCCTGAGACAGCGGTGAGTCCTGATTCGCCGTGGCAACCACCTGCAGCGCTCCGTTGCCGTCGACGACCAGCCATCCCCAGCCGGAGCCGAACTGCCCCGCAGCTGCAGCCGACAGCTTCTGCTTGAAGGCATCAAGCGACCCAAAGGCAGCATCGATCGCTGCGGCCAGATCGCCCGAGGGCGACGAAGCACCACCCGGGGTCATGATCTGCCAGAAGAGCGCGTGATTTTCGAAGCCCCCGCCGTTGTTGCGCACAGCGGTGCGGATCGCTTCGGGAAGTGAATCGAGGTTACGCAGCAGCGCCTCGGCGTCGTGCCCATGAAGATCGGCATGCGACGCCAGCGCATCGTTCAGCTTGGCGGTGTAGCCTGCATGATGCTTGGTGTGGTGAATTTCCATGGTACGCGCGTCGAGATGCGGCTCGAGCGCGTCATAGGCATAGCCAAGTTCGGGCAGTTGAAAGGGGTACCCCATGGGGCGGACCTCGGTTGGAAGGATCGTTTTTGGACCAATTCAGAGGCCTCGCCGACAAGCGTGGACTCCTGTTCGGGGAACCCCTCCCGGCGTATCACGGTTCCATCAAACCTGGCCCTTTACCACGGCATATGCCCATGCAGGAAACCGTGTCTGACGAACCACGACGCATACTGCTCGTCGATTGCGACGCCTTTTTCGTTCAGGTGGCGTGCCTCGAAGATCCGCACGGTGCCGGACAGGCCGAATTGCTGATCGTCGGGGGCTCGTCGGAGGGGCGTGGCGTGGTCACCTCAGCGTCGTATGCCTGCCGAGCCATGGGAGTGCGCAGCGCCATGCCGACGTCGCAAGCCCTGCGCCTGTGCCCCGAGGCCATGGTCGTGCCGGTCTCGCGCGCGGCCTGCAAGGCTCGGAGCGAGGCGATCCGCGCGGTGCTGCTCGAATTGGCACCCGTCGTCGAGGCCGCGTCGATCGACGAGTTCTATCTGGATTTCACCGGCACGGAACGCATGCTCCATGGCGAGACCCTTGAGCAGACGGCGCAGCGGGTGCAGTCCCGGGTCTTCGAAGCCACGAAGATTCGCGTCTCAATTGGCGGAGGCACCAATCGACTGATCGCGAAACTGGCCTCAAGCCGCGCCAAACCCAACGGCGTGTTTGTGGTGCCCCCAGGTGGCGAAGCCGAGTTCACTGCCAAACTCCAGCTCTCCGATCTGCCCGGCGTGGGCCCGACTCTGGGCGCATCGCTGGCGAGCAAAGGGCTCACGTCAGTGCGTGATGCGCTGGCGCTGGATGCCAAGTGGCTCAGGGAATGGCTGGGCGATGCGCGTGCTCACTGGCTGCGCGAGCGCATGCTCGGGCGCGACACGTCGCTGGTTGGTGCCGCAGATGGCCGCAAGAGCCTCAGCTCGGAGCGCACGTTCGCACATGACCTCGACAGCGACGAAGAGTTGGAGCGTGAGTTGCTGCGTCTCTGCGTATCGGTGGCGGGATCACTGCGCCGCGAGGGTCTTCGCGCGCGCACCCTGACGGTAAAGGTCAAGGACCGGGACTTCACCACGCGACAGCGAAGCTGCACGTTTGAGACGGGGCCGAGTTCGGATCGCGTCTTCTTTGCCGAGGCCCGGAAGCTGTTGGGTGACCTTCGCAAGCGCCGGCATGTGCCGATGCGGCTGCTCGGTGTCTCCCTGTCCGGGCTTGAATCTGACCAAACCCCTCTGCAACTCGGGTTGTTTTCGGGCCCGAGTGAAGGCCTGTCGGGCGACGCGGGTGACGGTCGCGTCGCCGTCGAGACTGAGCGTGACCGCTCGCTCTCACGCGCGGTCGACGACCTACGCTCCCGGTTTGGAGCTGATGCTATCGTTCCGGGGCGCATTGCCGAATCTGACCCTTCTGCCAAAGACGACGGACGCTGATGCCACGCCCGCAACCGACCCCCCTGCCCTTTCACGCACGCCCTGCCGTCATCGGCATGGTGCACCTTCCGCCCTTGCCGGGAGCGCCGCGGGGTCCCCACGAGATGGGCGCGGTACTCGAGCGGGCGCGGCGTGACGCCGCAGTCCTGAGGGCGGGTGGTGTCGATGGCGTGCTGGTCGAGAACTACGGCGATGTGCCCTTCTTTGCCGAACGCGTGCCGGCCGAAACCGTGGCGGCGCTGACGCTGGCAGTAGCCGAGGTTCGGTCGGAGTGCGGCGACCTGCCCGTCGGTGTCAACGTGCTGCGCAATGATGCCTCGACGGCACTCGGCATCGCTGCGGCCACGGGGGCTTCGTTTGTGCGCGTGAATGTGCACACCGGCGCCATGACGACCGACCAAGGTGTGATCCAAGGGCAGGCGGCAGAAACACTGCGGCTGCGCGATGCCCTCTGTCCTGGCGTCGCGATTCTCGCCGACGTTCACGTCAAGCATGCGACACCGCCTGCGGGCGAGCGGCTCGAAGATGCGGCCCAAGACGCCTGGTGGCGCGGTCTCGCCGACGGCCTGATCGTGTCGGGTTCGGCTACGGCAGTCCAGACGGACCCGGACCGGGTCGCGCGGGTCGCGACGGCCGTGCCCGATGCGCCGATCTGGATCGGCTCGGGTGCGACGCCGGAGAATGTGTCAGAGCTGGAACTGGCCGGGGCCTCGGGCTTCATCGTGGGCTCGGCGCTGCGCAGGCACGGCCGCGCGGGTGAACCCGTGGAGTTGGAACGGGTGCAGGCCTTCATCGAGGCAGTGGCTTTGTGCCGAGGTGCCGGCGCATGAACGTCGCTCCGACCTTGCCCCCTACACGCCGCCCCGGCGCCGATCCGTCTCAGCTGCGCTTCGAGCGCTGGTGGACCCACCTGTCGCGCGCGTTGAAGCGGAGGTGCCCCAACTGTGGAGGCGGGCCGCTGTTTCGACGCTGGATCGTCATGTCACCCAGCTGTCCCCGGTGCCACCTGCTGACCGACCGCGGCGAAGCCGACTATTTCATCGGTAGCTACGTCGTCAACTTCGTCACGGCCGAGTTCTTGATCGCCTTCGGCGCACTCGTCGCCATCGGCTCGATGTGGCCCGACGTCGACTGGACCCGCATCAAATGGGCGCTCTGGGCGAGCATCATTCCAGTCCCGATCTTCTTCTACCCATGGGCGAAGACCATCTGGCTCGCGATTGATCTCGTACTTCGGCCCGCAACGCTGAGCGATCTCGAGGCGCACGGCGAGAACCTCGAGTCACTCGACTGAGGTCTCGCCGCGCCACCCCGAAGTCACATCACGACTTCAGCTTCTTGCTCTGATGATCCAGCGCATTCTGGATCCACGGCTTGCGCTCGAAGTAGCTGTCCGTCATCTCGCGCACCTGACCGCTCAGCAACAGCAGTGCGATCAGGTTGGGAATGATGACGATGGCCAAGGCCACGTCGCCCAGGGACCAGATGACGGTGAGAGGCAACACGGCCCCGACGAAGTGCATCAGCACGAAGAGCATCTTGTAGGGGAAGATGGCCTTGGCACCGAACAGATAGTTGGCACAGCGATCACCGTAGTAGCTCCACGAGATGGCCGTCGAGATGGCAAAGAGCAGCACCGAAATCAGCACGATGTACTGCCCGAATGTACCCGGCAAACCAACCCCGAAGCCCATCATCGTGAGAGGAGCCCCGCTCTCGGCAGCGTTGCCATGCAGCGAGGTATAGATCGATCCGTCTGACGCCAGTGCCTCACCCTGCTCCGGGTAGATCACGCCGTCAAAAACCTCGGTCTGAGCGGCATCCACAAACAGGGTATCCACCGGCGCTTCGTGCCAGGCCACGAGCGGCATGCCGGGCGCATTGACCAACTGAACACCATCGACGATCCAGATCTCGGAGAGCTCGCGCGACACCGGGGTGTAGCGACCGCTCTCCGCCCGCTCGATGTAGCTGAGGTCACCCCCAGAGAGCTGGATCTCGGTGGGATGCCGGTCATTCCAGACCCCTGTCATGATGATCACCATGGCCGTCATGGTGCAGATGACGATGGTGTCGATGAACGGCTCCAAGAGCGCGACCACACCTTCGGAGACCGGCTCGTCGGTCTTGGCCGCCGCATGTGCGATGGGAGCCGAACCCTGACCGGCCTCGTTGGAGAACAGGCCGCGCCGCACACCCCACATCATCGTGACCAGAAACGCTCCGACGCCCGTGCCTGCGATGCCCGCTGTCGGGTTGAACGCCTCACTCAAGATCAGGCTGAAGCTCGGCACCAGCGCGTCGATGTTGACCAAAATGATGTAGCCCGCACCGAGCACGTAGACCGCAGCCATCGCGGGTGCGAGGATCGCGGTCACCCGGCCGATGCGCGAAATGCCACCCACGATGACGAGCGCCACCACCGCCGATGTGACCAGCCCTGTCATCCACGGCGTGATTCCAAACGTCGACTGCATCGTGTCGGCGACCGTATTAGCCTGCACCGCGTTACCCGTCAAAAACGCGGTGAAGCC
>CAYVPD010000154.1:0-4595 GCA_964453545.1 uncultured Gemmatimonadaceae bacterium | reverse complement strand
TCGGTTGACGAATGGGCTGCCGAGGCGTTTGCTGACGTTGATGCCGTGATGCTGGCCAAGGAGCGCGCCTCGGGTCTCGCGCCGGCGGTCGACACGACCAACGCCAACGGTGTGGCCGCTGAGAACTTCGCGGTGAAGCCCGGTCAGTACTGGGTCTACGCCCGCTACACCGAGGTCTACAACGAGCTCTACTGGAACGTGCCGCTCCAGGTCACGACCGGTGAGCCGGTGACCATTACGCTCAATCGCAGCAACGCGCTGATCCGCCCGATCTTCTGATCTGGCGACCTGAGCAAAAGAGCCCCCCGGTGACCTCGCGTCATCGGGGGGCTCTGTGCTTGCGGGCGTGCCGGTGTGGATCGCGCCCGTCGAGGGCGGGGTTGTACAGATGAAGCACCCCTTTCCTCATGCTGCACCGACCTGATGAGCTCTGTCTCTCTGCCAAACCCGACCTTCGAGATCGATGCCGAGGGCATCGGCTGGATCACGCTCAATGACCCAGACCGCCGCCACAACGTGCTCGATGAGGGGGTGATGGCCCGCCTGAACGAGTGCATCGCTCAGGCCCAAGGTCATGCAGAGCGAGGTGAGATGAAATCGCTCGTGCTCATCAGCGGGAAGAGTGACGGCTTTTTGGCGGGTGCCGATCTTGCGGCCATCGCGTCGATCAGCGACCCGGCCGACGGCCAAGAAAAGGCTCGCCTCGGTCAGCAAATCTTCAAGCAGATCGAGCTTCTGCCCGTGCCCTCGATTGCAGCGATCGACGGCATCTGTGTCGGTGGCGGTCTCGAGCTCGCGCTGGCATGCCGCCATCGTTTGGCATCAGATCGCAGCTCGACGCGGCTCGGTCTGCCCGAAGTCCAACTCGGACTTCTGCCCGGGTGGGGTGGTACCACCCGGCTCCCCCGTCTTGTCGGTCTGCAGGCTGCGCTGGAGCTGTTGCTGACCGGCAATCCGATCTCCGCCTCAAAAGCTCGCCGCATCGGCCTCGTTCAGCGCCTGCTCCCGGCCCCTGGATTTCGAGCTGAGGTCGCCGCCTTTGCCCGCTCGGCCCCCGCACTGCCACCGGGCGCCTCTCGTCCGGCCCGTTCCCTGTTCAAGCGCCTTGGCGACGAAACGATCCCCGGGCGGGCAGCGGTTTTGGCCGTGGCACGACGCAATGTCATCGCCAAGACGCAGGGGCATTATCCTGCGCCACTCAAGATCATCGACGTCTTGCGTGCCTCATTGGGACGCCGCCTCGACGACGCGCTGGAGATCGAGGCTCGGGCGTTTGGCGAGCTCACGGCGACGCCCGTTCACGCAAACCTTCTGCATGTCTTTCACCTGCGTGAAGACGCCCGCAAGACCAGCACGCGCTACCCTGGCCTGCAGCCCGAAACCATCGAGCGTATGGGTGTGCTGGGCGCAGGGGTCATGGGAGGAGGCATCGCTCAGCTCGCGGCCTTCCGAGATGTCGATGTGCGCCTGCGAGATCTTCGCGATGAGGCCATCATCGGCGGCCTGCAGCATGCCCAAGGGCTGTTCGACAAGGCTGTGGAGCGCCGCAAGCTCTCCCGCACCGAGGCGGCGCGGAAGATGGCGCGGATTTCAGGTGGTCTGGATTGGCACGGATTCCGGCAAGCTGACCTCGTGGTCGAAGCCGTGGTGGAGCGGCTCGACATCAAGCAGCAGGTGCTGGCCGAGTGCGAGGCTCAAGTGCACGACGGCTGCATCATTGCGACCAACACGTCGTCACTGTCGGTCGACGACATGGCTGCGGTGCTGAAGCGACCTGAGCGCTTTGCCGGGCTGCACTTCTTCAATCCGGTGCATCGCATGCCTCTCGTCGAGATCGTGCGTGGCAGCGCGACCGATGACGAGACCGTGGCAACCCTTCACGCCTTTGTCGTGCGGCTTGGCAAGGTGCCGGTCGTGTGCCGCGACGCATCAGGCTTTGTGGTGAATCGCATACTCGGGCCCTACCTCAACGAAGCGGGCTTTTTGCTGCAAGATGGTGCGACGATTCAAGAGATCGATGCGGCCGCGCGAGCCTTTGGCATGCCCATGGGGCCGCTGCGCCTGCTCGATGAGGTGGGACTCGATGTAGGACGGCATGCTGGGGCCGGCTTTCATGCCGCCTTTGGTGAGCGTCTGGCACCCGCACCTGCCCTGGTTGCGCTGGAGGGGAGCGATCGGCTCGGACGCAAGAACAACCGGGGCTTCTATCTTTACCAACGCGGACGAGAAACCGGTGTCGACGAAGCGGTCTATAGCGAACTCGGGGAGCATGTGCCGACTGTGCGAGGCATGCAGGCCGGAGGACCCGAGATGCCGGCGATCCGCGAGCGCCTCGTGCTGGCCATGATCAATGAGGCGGCACGCCTGCTCGATGACGGGATCGTGACGCGTGCCGCCGACGTCGATCTGGCGATGATCATGGGCACGGGCTTCCCACCGTTCCGAGGCGGGCTGCTGCGGCTGGCCGACACGCTTCACCCCCGTGAACTCATGGCTCGTTTGCGGCGACTGGAGGCCAGCCTCGGCATGCGATTCGCCCCTGCCCCGCTGTTGGAGCGCCTCGCGCACGAAGACCGCACCTTCTACGAAGTCTTCGGCGATACCCCACAGTGATTGCAGGACCTCAGGTGACACCGCCCGGTGAGGTGCGTCACGCCGACGTCGTCGGCATTGTGCCCGCTGCCGGCCGCTCGGCTCGCATCGGCTCACCCAAGGCCCTGCTGAATGCCGACGGACCCAACTTTGTCACCCGCGTGGTCGGAACACTGCTGCAGGGGGGCTGCTCCCAAGTGCGGGTCGTTGTGCGTGAAGATCCCGGTGTCGTCAGTGCTGCCGCCCAGCAGGCCGGCGCTGACATACGCGTGCAGTCCAGCCCTGATGACCCGATCACCGGAGGACTCCAGGGTGCGATCGGCGCGGCGGTTGCTGACCTGAGCCCCGATTCCCTCGTGGTTGTGCTACCTGTGGACCATCCGCTGGTTATCGCTCCGACGGTGCGCGCTCTGATCGATGCCGCACGAGATGCCGTGACGTCAAACGCTGGCGCTGTGGTCACCCCGCGCCATGCCTCAAAGCTCGGCTGGCCGCGCGTCGCTCCCGTCGCCGGGGCAGCGTCGATCATGGAGCCAGCGGCGCCCCTCAGCCTGGAGGTCACCGATCGCGGTGTGGTGCGAGACATCGACACACTCGCCGACTATCGACGAGCGTTTCCGCAGGCGTGGCGAAAGAGGTTCCATGCACGCTGATGGGCGAGCGGTTCGCATTTATTACCGTCGACCACCCGACCGGGTGCAGATCTACGAGCAGACGCTCGTGTCTGAGGTGCAAGGTGCGCTGATCAGCCTGCAAGAGACCACGCCTATTGAGCGGCCCATGGAGATCGGCCATCAGAGGGTGCTTGAGCCTGGCTCACCGGTTGTCTGGTTCACCTTTGCCGATACGTGGCATGACATTGGGCGCTTTCACGACGCCTCGGGCCAATTCACAGGGTGGTACGCCAACATTCTCACGCCGGTGCGGTTGCATGCCCCTGACGCTGAGGTCTGCGAGTGGCACACCACGGACCTGTTTCTCGACGTGTGGCTCGGTGTCGACGGGGCGCTTGAACTGCTCGACATCGACGAACTCGAGGCTGCGGTCTCACATGGATGGGTCGATCAGGTCACCGCTGCGCGTGCACACGATGAGGCCCAGCGCCTGATCGAGCTGGCCCGAAGCGACGAATGGCCGCCCGCCCTCGCCCGGGAGTGGACCCTGGAGCGAGTTCGAGCGGCCATGTCATCGAGCGACCTGAACGACGATCAGTCGTTATCAGCTCCGAGCCGGTAGGCACTCACCAAACGATCGACGTCGATGTAGAGCTGCTGTGCGACACCTTCGTCTTCGCGAAGCGCATCGATCAGGCGCAGGTGACCCCCCAACGCCTCTTCAGAGATGTGCACCGTCTCATGATGAAACTGCCCTTCATCGGCAAAGACCAGCCGAATCCGGGCCGTGGCTGCACCTTTGCGGCTCACGGCTGCGAGCCCTCCGAAGCCTCGTTGCCACCCACCTCAGCGAGCAGGCCGGTCACGACATCTTGAATCGCCTCGAAGCTGTTGGCCGGAATCTGGCGAGCCATGCCGCCGCCGCTGCTCACCATCACCGACGGGGTGCCCGTGACGCCGAGCTGCTCACCCAAGATCATGTTGGCCGTGACCGTCTCTGCATGGCGGTCACTGCGCAGGCATGAGGCAAACGTGCCCTGATCGAGCCCGACCTCAGCCGCATAGTCTTCAAAGAGATCGATCGGCGGCGACGCCGTGAGCGACCAGCGGCTCTGGTAGCGGAACAGTGCGTCGTGGAAGTCCCAGAACAGGTTCTGCTCATTGGCGCAGCGTGCCGCGCGAGCTGCAAGGAACGCGTGCGGGTGAATCGACGTCAGCGGAAAGTCGTAGAACACGAACTTGACCTGACCCGTCTCGACCCACGCGAGCTCGATCTGCGGCTTCACCATGCCGGCAAAAGCGCCGCAGCCCGGGCACTGAAAGTCAGCGAACTCGACGATCGTCACAGGGGCATCTTCGTTGCCGAGCACGATACCCTGAGCGGTCTGA
>CAYVPD010000153.1:0-4642 GCA_964453545.1 uncultured Gemmatimonadaceae bacterium | reverse complement strand
CTCCACTGCCACTCCGGCTATTCGTTTCTCGACGGAGCCTCACACCCTGAAGAACTGGTGCTGCGAGCGCGTGAACTCGCACTGCCTGCGCTCGCGCTGACTGACCACGACGGTCTGTACGGCTCGATGGAGTTCGCACGGGCTGCGCGCCTGCACGGCCTGCAACCGATCACTGGTGTCGAGTTGACGCTGCGCGATGTATTTGCAGACGAACGCGATGCGCCCGCCGCCCGATGGCCAGCGCTGGGCTACCATGTCACATTGCTGGCCGAAACAGCCCGAGGCTACGCCAACCTCTGTCGCCTCGTGACTCGTGCCCGCATGGAGAGCCCACGCGATGCGCCTGCCCTCCCCTTCACCGCATTGCTGGAGCCTGAAGCCGTAGAAGGCGTGATCGCGCTGACCGGGTGCCGACGCAGCCCCGTACTGGCGGCTCTCGCCCGAAGTCGTCACGACGGCGAAGCACTGCTGCAGAGACTGCGTATTGCTTTTGGCCCTGACCGCCTCTTCGTCGAGCTGCAGAACAACCATGTACGGGCCGATGTACAGCGCATGCGTGCACTGGCAGTACTGGCCGATGAAATCGGCGTTCCCGTCGTGGCAACGGGCAACGTGCACTACCACCGGGCCCATCGCTATCCGCTGCAAGATGCCCTCGTTGCGATCCGGGAACGCACGACGCTCGACGGTGCCCACAATGTGCGACGCCCGAATCGATGTTGGTCGCTGGTCGGTGCAGATGAGATGGCTCAGCGATTTCGTGGGCGCGAAGACGCACTGCGCAACACACTTCACATTGCGGAACGCTGCAGTGCCTTTGATCTGACCTCTGACCTGGGCTATGCGTTTCCGGATTTTGAGGGCAGCGACGGTGCTGACGCTCTCGAAACGCTCTCTGCCGTGTGCCGTGCCGAGATCTCGCATCGTTATGACACCGTGCGCGAACTGCAAGCTGCCGAAGAGCGCCTGCATGAAGAGCTCGCGCTCGTCGATCGTCACCATCTGGCCGGCTTCTTTCTGGTCTATCGCGACATCATGAAGCTGGCTCGCGACGTTGCATTTGAAGTGCGCGGCGAAGCCCCTCGCGCGCACTCGGGTCTCCCCCCGGGGCGAGGGCGAGGCTCATCGGTCTCGTCGATCATCTGCTACCTGATCGGGCTTTCGCACGTCGACCCCCTGAAGGCCGACCTGTTTCTGGGCCGCTTTCTCAACGAGGCCCTGCGCAGTGTGCCCGACATCGACCTCGATTTTCCGCGCGACATCCGCGAGCAACTCATCTTGCGGGTTCAGGCCCATTACGGTTCGGAACATGCCGCACTCGTCTGCACCTTTCCTACGTTTCGACTGCGGTCGGCCGTGCGCGAGATCGGCAGAGTGCTGGAGCTCCCTCAAGGCGACTTGGAACGGCTTGCCAAGCTTGCCGAGTCACGCTCAGCCGCCGGCCTCAAGGCTGAACTCGAGCGCATTCCCGAGTTTCGAGACAAGGCTGATGCTCGGCCGTGGAAGATGCTGGCCTCGCTGGCCGAATCCATTGCGGGACTGCCGCGGCACGTATCGCAGCACGTCGGGGGCATGATCATCTCGTCGCGCCCCCTCGTCGAACTGGTACCCCTCGAGCCCGCGGCCATGGAAGGCCGCGTGCTCTGTCAGTGGGACAAGGACTCGTGTGACGATGCCGGCTTCATCAAGATCGATTTTTTGGCTCTCGGCATGCTCTCGCTGGTCGAAGATGCGGTTGACCTGATCAGCCAGGCTGACACAGCGGCTCCTGATCTGGCGCGCATCGACTATACCGACCCGGTCGTCTACGATCGCATCTGCGCCGGTGATACGGTGGGGCTGTTCCAGGTCGAGAGTCGTGCGCAGATCCAGATGCTGCGGCGCGTGCAGCCCCGAAATCTTGAAGACCTCGCCGTTCAGGTCGCCATCGTACGCCCGGGCCCGATCGTCGGGGGCGCCGTCAATCCGTATGTGAGGCGGCGCGAGATGCTGCGTGATGACCCCGGCTTTGCGGTCCCCTACGACCACCCGCTGCTCGAAGAAGCCCTCGGCGAGACGCTGGGCGTGATCATCTACCAAGATCAGGTGCTCAAGGTCTGCAAGGCTTTGGCGGGTTTCAGTGATGGTCAGGCCGAAGAACTCCGCCGCGCCATGAGCCGCAAGCGTTCGCAAGAGGCCATGCAGGAGCACTGGAGTGCCTTTCGCGAGGGGGCAGCCCAGCGGGGTGTGCCCGAACATGTCGCCCGCACGGTCTTCGATCAGGTGCAGGCGTTCAGCGCCTTCGGATTCCCCAAGTCGCACGCCACAGCTTTTGCCGTGCTCGCCTACCAGTCTGCCTGGCTGCGCCATTATCACCCACTTGAGTACTACGTGGCGCTCTTCAACAACCAGCCCATGGGGTTCTATTCGCTTGATGCGCTCGGCCGCGATGCCCGTCGCAATGGCATCGAGATCTTGCCGCCATGCATCGAGCGCAGTGACGTCAAATGCTCGGCCGATGGCCGTGGCCTGCGCATCGGGCTGGGATTTGTGCGCGGTGTGGGGCACAACATGGCCGAGCGCATCGTGGCCGAGCGCCACCGACGGGGCCGTTTCGACTCCCTCATCAACTTTCTGCGCCGCACCCCGGCCACCCTCAAACGACCCGCCATCGAAAACCTGATCTGGGTCGGCGGCTTCGACGCGCTCGGTCTGTCACGGCGTGAGCTGCTCTGGCAGCTGGGCCTCTGGCTCGGTCCGGAGTCTGATGCACGCCGTACCGGAGGGCGAGATGACCACCCCCAGTGCGAGCTACTGCTTGATGACCCCTACGCGAACCTGCGTTTCGACAACCTCGACGAGGGGGAGCGCATGGTCGCCGAGTACCGCATGCTGGGGCTCTCCACAAAGCTGCATCCGCTTGCAACCCTGCGCGGAGCTCTGCCCTCAGACACGGTCTCTTCGGGCTCCTTCGCGCAGCTGCCGGACCGGTCGATCGTGCGGGTTGCAGGCCTCGTGACGGCCCGTCAGCGTCCATCTACCGCAAAAGGGTACCTCTTCATTTTGATGGAAGACGAAGATGGCGCGATCAATGTGATCGTGCACCCCGACATCTACGAGCGCGACCGCACCGCCATTCGCCTCGAGCCGTTCTTGACGGTTGTCGGCCGTCTGCAAAAAGACGGGGCCACGATGAACGTGATTGCCCAGCGGGTCGAGGCGCTGCGCTCCAATGTCTCTTGGGGCACCGCGCAGCTGCACAAGACACTGCCCGTAACAATGGAGTACTGGGGCTCAGATGCACCCCGGCCGTCACCCTTTCGCTACCTCACGGCGCTGCACAGCGACGCTCCCGCAGCCAAGAGCTGGTGCTGAGCGCCCGATGCCACAATGACAACGGGGGCATGACGCCTGTGACGCCATGCCCCCGCTTGCTTCAGCTACCGTGACCTGCCGCTCAGCGATCCTCGATCGCAACGAACTGGCGCCCGCGCTGCCCGGTGTAGACCTGACGCGGGCGGGCGATCTTCTGCTCGCCATCTTCGAGCATCTCTTCCCACTGCGCGAGCCAACCAACCGTGCGCGGAATCGCGAAGAGCACCGGAAACATCTCGACCGGGAAGCCGAGCGCCTGGTAGATCAGTCCCGAGTAGAAGTCGACGTTGGGGTAGAGATTGCGCGAGACGAAGAAGTCGTCTTCCAGCGCGATGCGCTCCAACTCGAGCGCGATGTCGAGCAACGGATTGCGGCCCGTCACCTCGAACACCTCTTCGGCCGTGCGCTTGATGATCGCAGCACGCGGGTCGTACGACTTGTAGACGCGGTGTCCGAAGCCCATGAGCAGCTGCTCGCGCTTCTTCACACCCTCGATGAACGCCGGAATGTTCTTGACGTCGCCGATGTGGTTGAGCATGCGTAGCACGGCCTCGTTGGCGCCGCCATGAAGCGGGCCGTAGAGGGCCGCCATGGAGCCGGCCAGCGCCGAATACGGATCGGCCTCAGCACTGCCGATCACCCGCATCGTCGTCGCCGAGCAGTTCTGCTCGTGATCAGCGTGCAAGATGAAGAGCACGTCGAGCGCCCGCTCGAGCACCGGATTGGCCTTGTACTCCTTCACGCCGATCCGGAACAGCATGTTCAGGAAGTTGGCCGTGTAGGAGTACTCGTTTTCGGGATAGACGATCGGCAGACCGCGATGGTAGCGATACGCAAAGGCGGCCAGCGTCGGCATCTTGGCGACCAGGCGGTTGATCTGGATCCAGCGGTTCTCCGGATCGCGCACCTCTTTGGCCTCGGGATAAAACGTCGACAGCGCCGAGACCGCTGAAATCATCATGCCCATCGCGTGCGCATCGTAGCGAAACGCGTCGAGCAGAGACGTGATGTTTTCGTGCACGTAGGTGTGGTAGGTCACGTCGTGCACAAACGTGTCGAGTTCGCTCTGCGTCGGCAGCTCACCCTTCAGAATCAGGTAGGCAACCTCGAGAAACGAGGCACGCTCAGCGAGGTGCTCAATCGGGTATCCTCGGTATTCGAGAATGCCCTTGCCGCCGTCGATGAACGTCACGCTGGAGCGGGTATTGGCCGTGTTGGTGAACGCGGGATCATAGGCCATCATCCCGAAGTCGTCGTCGTTCACCTTGATCTTGCGCAGGTCCATCGC
>CAYVPD010000152.1:0-4664 GCA_964453545.1 uncultured Gemmatimonadaceae bacterium | reverse complement strand
ATCGTGTTGAAGGCGCTGTGATCGAGGTCAATGGCGAGCGTCAGCGCATTCGTGACGAATTCGAGGATCGGGTGGGCGACCTGCTTTCAGGAGAAATTCAGCAGATCGAGCGGGGCAAGCTGGTTCTGCTGCTGAACCGGGCGCGTGATGCCGATGCCATCATTCCGTGGAAGGAGCAAAATCCGCGCGAGCGCTTCCGGCAGGGTGACCCGATTCGTGCCGTTCTGAAGAAGGTCGAAGATTCGCCCAAGGGGCCTCGACTCATCTTGTCGCGTGCCGATCCGCTCTTCGTGTCGGCACTCTTTCGTCTCGAGGTGCCCGAGATCAGCCAGGGCATCGTCGAGATCCGTGAGATCGCCCGCGAAGTCGGAGGGCGTACCAAGATCGCCGTCACGAGCAAAGACGAGTCGATCGACCCGGTTGGCGCATGCGTGGGCCTGAAGGGTTCGCGAGTGCAGGCCGTGGTGTCAGAGCTCGGTGGTGAGCGCATCGACATCGTGCCGTGGCACCCCGATCCCGAGGTATTCGCCCGCCGTGCGCTGGCGCCGGCACGCGTCTCCAAGGTGGTGTCGAACTCCGAGCGGCAGGTCATCACGGCGATCGTCGATGAAGATCAGCTTTCGCTCGCGATCGGGCGCAACGGGCAGAACGTGCGTCTCGCGTCGCAGCTCATCGGATGGCAGCTCGACCTCTACAGCACGCGGGAATGGCTGGAGCGTGGTGAGGAGTTGCCCGTTTTCGCCGATCAAGACGAGCAGTACGAGACCGCCGACTTCCCGCTCGACGAGCTGGATTTGCCGGAATCGACGCTGGCGGCTCTGAATGCCGCGGGGTACACTACCTTTCTCGACATCATTGATCTCGAGCGGGGTGACTTTCTCAAGGTCGAAGGGCTCAGCGAGACCGACGCTGACCGGTTGGTCGACTTGATCGATCAGCTGACGGTGATTGAGGGAGACGGGGCCGCAGAGTCGGCCGCGGAGGCCGACGTTGACGAACCCGCCGAGGGGTGAACTTCCGGGGGTCCTTGGGTTGGCGCACCGCGCCGGCCAGGTGGTGCGGGGCACCGATTCGGTGCGTCGTGCCTTGCGTGATGGCCAGCTGCATCTCGTGCTTTTGGCGCGAGATGCGGCCTCGGCGCAGCGGTCGAAGCTGACCGGCCTTATCTCCGGCAGTGAAACCCCCACCCGAGTGGTGGGGACGCGGGTGGAGTTGGGGGTGGCTGTAGGTGCGGGCCCGTTGAGTGCGGTCGGAGTGACCGATCGCGGGTTTGCAGAAAAGATCGACAAGGCATTGCAGGTAGACGCGACGCTCGCTCAGTAGAGCTCGCAGGAACTCGACGACAGGCAGACGAATGCGGGTTGACGAACTGGCGAAAGATCTGAAGGTAGAGCCCGAGGCTCTGCTGCACTTGCTGCGGGAGATGGGAATTCCCGTGGCCGACGCTCGCGCATCGGTCTCCGATGCGCAGGTGGCACGTATTCTGGCCCGGGTTGAGCGTGAGCGCCGGGCCGGTAATGCCGATGTCGCGTCAGCGGTGCAGGCGGTGCTCGACGAGGCGTCTGCCGGACCGCGCCGTCGCCGTCGCCGCCGTCGGGCTGGCGACGAAGACGAGTCTGAGGCCGACGAAGCAGCATCCGAAGCTGAAGGTGCCGAGGCCCCCGAGGCTGACGCGGGCTCCGGGGCCGATGCTGAAGAGGTTGTCGAGGCTCCGGTGGCCGAGGCCGAGTCTGAGGCCGACGTTGAGGTCGACGAGGTTGCGGCTGTTGCGGTCGTTGAAGAAGGCGCGGCGGCTGAGCAGCCGCTCGAGGCTGACGAGCTCGAGGTTGAGCCCGTCTCTGCCGAAGTGCCAGAAGAGGCGCCCGAAGCCGTCGAGCCCGAGCCTGAGGTCGCCGAGGGTGCCGAGTCTGCAACGGCCCCAGCGAAGCCGGCGCGGGCTGCAGATGGGGCTCCGCCTGAGCCTGTGCGCCGGGGCGCTCCCGATGGTCCGGTTCGCAAGCTGCGGCGACCCGCGCCAGCCGCGTCGGCGGGCCCTGGGGGTACCGTTCGGATTCAGGCTGAAGGGTACACGAGCGACGGACGACGCGAACAGGGCGGCAAGAAGGGCAAGAAGCGCGCTCAGGTCGACCAAGATGCAGTGCAGGAGAACCTCCAACGCGTTATGGCCGAGATCAAGGGCGGGGGCAAGAAGAAGCGCCGCAAAGGCGAGCGCCCCTCGCGCGAAGAGATCGAGCTGCGCGAGATGGAGGAACAAGAAGAAAAAGAGCGCATTGCTCGTACGGTGCGCGTCAATGAGTTCCTCACCGTGGCTGAGCTGGCGGAGTTGATCGACGTTCCGGCGGCGCAGATCGTCGGGTCAGCGTTCAAGAATCTCGGGTTGATGGTCACCATCAATCAGCGTTTGGACTTCGATCAGATCGAACTCCTGCTCGAGGAGTTCGGATTCCAGGCTGAGCGTGAAGAGGAGTACGAGGCCGAGGGCGAAGAGGTCGAGGAGCAGGAGAACCCCGAAGACCTGAAGCCGCGTCCGGCCGTCGTCACCGTGATGGGTCACGTTGACCATGGTAAGACCTCTCTGCTCGACCGCATTCGCAAGACCAACGTGGTTGCCGGTGAGGCTGGTGGCATTACCCAGCACATCGGTGCCTATCACGTGGAGCTTGATGACGGTCGTGTGGTCACGTTCCTTGATACGCCTGGCCACGCAGCCTTCACGGCCATGCGTGCTCGTGGTGCCGACGTGACCGACATCGTCATTCTCATCGTGGCCGCCGACGACTCGGTGATGCCGCAGACGATCGAGGCGATCAGTCACGCGACCAACGCCGGCGTGCCGATCATAGTGGCGGTCAACAAGGTCGACTTGCCGGCCGCTGACCCAGGTCGTGTGAAGCAGGAGCTTCTGCAGCACAACGTTCAGGTCGAGGACTTCGGCGGCGACGTGCTCTGCGCAGAGATCTCGGCCAAGACCGGCATGGGCATCGACGACCTGCTCGACAAGGTGTTGCTGCAGGCCGAAATGCTCGAGATCAAGGCCAACCCCGACCGTGATGCCGTGGGTACGGTGATCGAGGCTCAGCTTGATGTCGGTAAGGGGCCGGTCGTGAGCGTGCTCGTTCAGAAGGGTACGCTGCGCGTGGGCGATGACTTCTTGGTGGGCATGTATGACGGCCGTGTGCGGGCGCTGCTCGATGAGCGTGGCAAGCCGGTGCAGTCAGCCGGGCCGGGTATTCCGGTTCAGGTGTTGGGTTCTGGGGGTGTGCCGCAGGCTGGTGATCAGCTTCAGGTCATGGAGGCCGACCGCTCCGCCGAGATTGCACAGAACCGTCAGCGCCTCGACCGCGAGAAGCAGCTTCGCATCAAGGAGCGCGGGGTCAAGCTTGGTGACTTCAGTGCGCTCATGGCCGAGGGTCAGGTGGGCACGCTGCCGTTGATCATCAAGGGTGACGTAGACGGCTCCGTCCAGGCTGTGGCTGACGCCCTCGAGCAGTTGGGCACCGAAGAGGTTCAGGTCGAGATCATTCACCGCGGCGTCGGTGCGGTCAACGAATCTGACATCTTGCTTGCCGAGACGGCCGGGGCCGTAGTGATCGCGTTCCGCGTGCGCCCCGATACGGGTGCTCGTCAGTTGGCGGAGCGCTCTGGTGTCGACATCCAGACCTACGACGTCATCTACAACGCCGTTGACGATGTGCGGGCGGCCCTCGAGGGTCTACTTTCGCCCGAGCAGCGTGAAGACATTCTCGGTACTGCCGAAGTTCGCGAGGTCTTCAAGATCACGCGTGTCGGAACCATTGCTGGCTGCTACGTCACGAGCGGCCTGATTGATCGCAAGGCCCGCGGGCGGGTGATCCGCGACGGGATCGTGGTCTATGACGGCGAGTTTTCGTCACTCAAGCGCTTCAAAGATGACGCAAAAGAGGTGCGCGAGGGCTACGAGTGCGGTATCGGCATTGCGAATTTCAACGACATCAAGGTGACGTCATCGAGTGCTTCCGTGTCGAAGAAGTGGCCCGGACGCTCGCGAAGTCGTCCTGATGCAGGATCAGGTCGTCACAGCACGAGGTACGAGGGTTCATGGCGTCGCGTCGCATTGAACGGCTGAACGAGCAGCTGCGTCGGGAGATCTCGGTGCGGCTGCGCACGGAGCTGCGAGACCCGAGGCTCGAGCCGGTCACGGTCACCGCCGTGCGCACGGCCCCCGACCTGACCTTTGCGCGCGTGCTGATTCGCATCGCGGGTGATGAGGCGATTCGCAGCGAGGCCATGGCGGGCCTTGAGGCTGCGGCTCCGCGCCTGCGGCGTGACCTCGGCAAGACGTTGCATGTGCGGCGGATTCCTGAGCTGGATTTTCGTATCGACAGCTCCATGGAGCATGCGGCTCGCATCGAGGAGCTGCTCGAGCAGGTACGACCGGCCGACGGCTGGGTCGACGATGAAGACGACTCGGACACCGAGGGGGAGTCTGAAGCGTGATCCCGCCAGAGGGTGGGGTGCTGTTGGTCGACAAGCCTGTGGGACCTACCTCGCATGACATCGTGGGGTTGGCCCGCCGTGGACTGAAGACACGCCGTGTCGGGCACACGGGAACGCTTGATCCGTTTGCCTCAGGCCTGCTCGTGCTCTGCGTCAGCCTGCTGACTCTGATCGGCAAGCGCGTCGGC
>CAYVPD010000151.1:0-4675 GCA_964453545.1 uncultured Gemmatimonadaceae bacterium | reverse complement strand
GTTCAACATCAGGTCCACCTTCCATTCAAGAGGATTTCCAGATGAAACCCTCCCGTTTTTTCTCGCTGGCCCTGCTTGCCGGCGCGTTTTCGTGGTCGGCCGGTGAGGTTGCCGCTCAGAGCTCTGAGGCCTGCTGGGTGCGGGGAGATGCCGCTGCGGCTGCCGAACGTCCTAGTCCGCTTGGTGTGGTTGCCATCTCGATGGGTGACGAAGAGGCCACGCTCTGCTACGGCCGTCCTTCGGCACGCGGACGTGAGGTGATGGGTGCTCTGGTTCCGTTTGGCGAGCCGTGGCGCATGGGTGCCAATGAGGCCACAGCGATTCACCTACCCTTTTCAGCGACCATCGGTGGCGTCGCTGTCGAGCCCGGCAGCTACTCGATCTTCGCGATCCCGGCTGCTGACGAATGGCAGTTCGTGATCAACCGCCAGTTCGAACGCTGGGGCATTCCGATCGGGCCCGAGGTGCGTGCCGATGATGTCGGTACCGTAACCCGCCCGGTGACCGCCGCGGCCTCAACGGTCGAGACGCTGACCGCCACCTGGGCGTCGCATGGTGAGGGCATGGGCCACATCGTGTTTGAGTGGGAAAACGCCCACGTCGAGCTGCCGGTCCACAAGGCCGGCATGGCTCACCACGACTGACGGTGCTCGGCTGGCGAGGCGCCCCGAATGTGCCGTGATATCGGCAGATTCGGGGCGTCATCGCCGTCAGGGTGGCGCCGTCGCAACCAGCACAGCCGTCGCTGCAAGCACCAAAAGGGCGACGCTCGCTTCGAGCCAGATGCTGCGCTGAAGTGCTGATTCGGCTTCCCCTGATCGCAATCGTGGCACGGCCCTGCGCCAGTTCCACGCCCCCAGCAAAACCACGACACCAAACAGGCTGAGCTTTACAAGCCACCACCGGCCATAGGCAGAACTCAGCAGGACCGCAGGGCTGCCGATGTGCAGCACGGTGGCAAAGGCCCCCGTCAGCGTTAGCCCCGCCGCCGAAGCCAAAGCTATGGGGGTAAAGCCCGCAAAGAGCTCACTCAACCCCGCGGACTGAGCCTCGCCCATGCGCCTCCTGACCAGCAAGGCCAAAGCGGGAAGCGCACCGAGCCAGACACCTGCCGCGATCACGTGGCCTGCGTCGGCGATGATTGACCACGGCAGAGGCCCTGTCGCAGCATGACCCGAGAGTGCCGGATAGCACGCGAGTGCGAGGGCAGCGGCGCCCGCCAGCCTGCGACCCACGAGACTGCGGTAGGCCGCGACAAATGCACCCAAACCCACAAGTGCTGCGGCTGTACCGAAGATCCAGGCTTTGCCCCAGGCCGAAGAAAGCAGGAACGCGGCGTCATCACGCCACGGCACGAACGGGTCACGAAAGGCGATCAGCTGCCCCGAAAAAACCAAGGCTATGCCAAGCACTGCTGTACCCGCAGCCAAAACCCCCAACCGAGCCAGATGTCGCCGCTCGTTGATCCGTAGGCCGCTTGCCAAGTACCGCTGTGCAAGTAGCGGTGCGACCAACGCGCCGATCATCGTCAACGTGCCCGCAAAGAGCAGCCACCGGCCCAGCCAACTCATGAGAGGCTCACCCCCCAAGCTCAGCGACCGGTGCGTACCGTAAACCCGTACGATCCGCGCACGACATGCCCATCGGCAGCCATGCTGCGCCAAGCCACGGAGTAGGCACCCGGAGCCATCACCTGATCGAGTGAGACGGCGTGCTCGGTTCGATCGTCGCTCGACACGATGTCTGCTGTGGCCACCTCAGCCCCGGACGCATCGAGCACGCGAATCGATGTGGCACCCGCCTGCGCTCCTTCAGAAAACCAGAGGCGTACCTCTTCGAGGGCGGTCACCTCGGCATCAGCCTCGGGGGCCGATCGCACCAGTCGAAAATGCAGGCCCTCAGCAGCCTGCGCCGACGACGGTGCGCTCCCAGCGCTTACGGTAGTGACCACGGATCCAAGAGCGAACACGGCCGCCGCAAGAAAGGACCGGCGTGAGATCTTGCTCATGATGCTTCCTTTGCGCTGTCGGAATGGCGGATGAACTCTGAGGGTGTTACTCCGAACTGCTGCTTGGAGAGCCGCGAGAAGTGAGCCGGTATTTGACCACACGCCCCAGTGACTGGCACTGAGTGACTCGAGCTGGGTCGCACTTCATCGGACTCATCGACTCAAAGAAACTCCGTTGGAATCTGGCGGTAACACCATCACCGATGTTGCCAGAGTTCTGATGCAGCATCAACCCCCCGGCCTTCGCCTCGCGCGGGGCCTGTCACTTCTCGCTCAGAGGCCAAGAATCTATGTCTCGCCGAATTGTTGCCGCTGCTGTCTTGCTCCTTGCTCTGATCGGTGCCGAAAAAGTCGAAGCGCAGGTTGCCATCGGACCGCAGGTGGTCTGGGCCGACGATACGGACTTCGGCATTGGGGCTCGGGCGCACATCAGCGTTGGCGATCTCTTTGGCGCCGGCGAGGGCCCGCTTGCCAACCTGCTGACGACCGTGACCGGCACCTTCTTTTTTCCGGATTGCGGCGTCAGCACCGTTGACTGTGACTACCTCGAGCTCTCAGGCAATCTCGTTGTACCATTTGAGACGGCCGGCTCGTTCAAGCCGTATGCCGGAGCAGGGGTCTACCTCGGGCGGTTTTCTGCCGACTCTGAGTACAGTGGGCCGTTTGAAGTCTCCGGCTCTGACACCGAGCTTGGCCTCGGCCTCGTAGGAGGCGGCCTGTTTCAGCTTGGTGCACTTGATGCCTTCACCGAGGCGAGGTTCAATCTCAGCGGCTACGATCAGTTCATGCTGACCTTTGGGGTGCTGTTCGGCCGCTAGGCCTCCATCAGCGGTTAAGGCGGTCCATCATGAGCCCCTCCCAGAAAAGGCGCTCAGGTCGCCCAGCCGCATCTCGCTCTCCCCACCCGAAGACGGTGAAGCTCTGCTCGACACCGTTTTCGCGCAGCGTCAGAGAAAACTGGTCGAATTCATAGGTACCGGCTGCGCCGCCCGTGGCCCCACCCGAGACGGCCGACGAGAGCCCTTGAGACGAAACATTGACAATGCCCTCGCGCGAAAATGTCCCATCAGATTTGAATATGAGCGTATTTGACGAAGATAGGGCGCCTCCTCCTATCGAGGCTCCACCTTCGTAGCCTCCGTCAAAGCGCCATCCTTTGGGAAAGCCGCTCCACTTTGAGGCAAATGAGGTGCCAATCGTCAGCGACTGAGGTTCTCCAGAGTACTCCGATTGCCACGGCTCGCGGCCATCAGCCCACACCAATACGAGCTGCCCGTCTTGCACCCAATACGACCCGTCGCCTTCACCTGGTTCCGCACGACGAGCGAGTGCGTCCAGTGTGACTCCTCCTTTGGGTTGCCTCGAGAAGCGTCCGTTGCGGGTAAAGAACCACGCCTCGGTAGTGGTCGAGATGCTTGAGCCGAACATCGAGGTCCGTACGGTGAGGTAAACCCCTTCGATCGGCGTCATGGCCCCCGACGGCGGGGTCGGCCAAGCACCTGTGCCCCCCGCGTCGATCGAGCCGGCCTGCGCATTGCCCGTAGGCGCCGTCGTCGGGTTAGTGCCTTGGGCGCGCACGTCATTGGCACCGGCCCCGCGCACCCGAATGCGCTCGGGACCCACAACTTCATCCCAGCTGGCCCCATAATTGTCGTAGCCGATCAACCACAGCCCAGGCCCGTTTACAGCCTTGATTCGTGCCGGATACCACCAATCGTTGGACATCACGTCAACGGCGTCGCCAACGCGAAAAGCTGCGTTGGCCTGCTCTGCAGGCTGCGCAGCCGGTTGCGGTTGGGGCGCCATTTGCTGCGGATCTTGTTGCTGGGGCACTCCGTCACCAAGGCGCCCAATGAACCGCTCGCTACCGTCGGCATTTACGAGGCGCCCAAATCCAGATATCACCCCCTGCTCAAATCCTCCGATGTACATCTGACCATCTTCAAAGACGAGCACGCCCTCGCCATGCATGCGTCCTTGGCGAAACTGCCCTGAGTAACGAGAGCCATCGACGATCAGCACGCCATAGCCGTGGAAGACGCCGTCATCGAACTCCCCGAGTAAAGAATGTCTCCCTCAGGGGCACGCCAAACTCCGACGCAGCGATCCCAATCATCAGAGCTTCGGTCCCGGGGACAATCCGGAAGCATTCGCCCGGCCTGGGCCGAGGCTGGACTTGTCGAGAATACCGCGGCCAAGCCCAGCGGTACCAAGATCATCAACCCACGATATAGAGTGCCGAAGCTCATGGTCTGATTGCTCCCCGGCAGAGCGCGACGCTCTGCGCGAAAGTCGTGATGATCAAAAAGCCGCCAGTTTCTGCGGATTCATTGTGCTTCGCTTCAAATCCCTCGCGCAAGAGCGCATAGGCGTGACCATCGGGCACGGGCGTCACCCAGCCCAATTGCATTGCACCTGCTGGGGACGCGCTCTACGTTGGCCACTCCTCACCGGCCCTCAGAGACGCGTTTATGTCAATTTTCCCTGCCCACACCCACAGTTCGGCCAAGATGAGTTTGCATCGCGATGGCGCGCTGCGAGGTCGCGCTGCACTCTCGGCGCTGCTTGGGGTGATCGGCAGCTCTTTGCTGAGCGCGTGTTCCGACAACCTGCCAGAGCGTGTCGCGCCTGACGAAATCGTCTGGCTGGAGCAGAACTGGTCTGACG
>CAYVPD010000150.1:0-4683 GCA_964453545.1 uncultured Gemmatimonadaceae bacterium | reverse complement strand
GGAGCGGCCGCATTTGAGCGGTGGTGGTCAATGCCCGCACCGATTGAGGCGATGCGCTTTGCGCTAGAGCGTAGCTGAGGGCTCAGACCCTGCTCGCCCTTTTGCTGCCGCTCCGATGTCTGGGCTGCGGGCAGGGCATCGCAACGACGCCTGAAGATCAGGCTCCCGTCTGCACGGACTGTCGACTCGGTCTCACACCGCTGCCGTCGCCCCGCTGTCTGCGCTGTGACCTCCCTCTGGGTTCGGGCCGTGGTCGCCTCGCTTCGTGCGCGCACTGTCTGACGTGGCCCGCAGAGCTCGCGGCCGCTCGCAGCGCAACCGCGCTGGAGGGGGCTGCGGCATGGCTCGTGCACGCGCTGAAGTACGAAGGCTGGCGGGTGTTGGCACGACCCATGGGTCTGGCCATGTCGCGCGTCTCGTTTGTGGATGGGCCTGCGGCGTGGCCACCCCAGGTCGTACCGATGCCAACCCTCTCATCGAGACGTCGAAGGCGCGGCTACAACCAGGCTGACGTGCTCGCTCGACAGGTCGTCTCAGCGCGCGGGGGCCGGCTTTGCCGGGCGCTTCGGCGTGTCGGGGGCGGCCCTAGTCAGGTTTCCTTGCAGGCAGAGGAGCGTGCGGCTAACGTCTTGTCCTCGTTCGAGCCGGGGCCCGACGCGCATTTGCTGTGCCGCGACGTCCCGGTGCTACTCGTCGATGACGTAATGACGACGGGAGCGACGGCATCGGCTGCGGTTCGAAAGCTGGTGTCGCTGGGCGCTGGCCACGTGCGGGTGCTGACCTTTGCGCGCGCGCTTCCTCGTGAGATTTTACGCGCACCCTGAACACGGGCCCGAGCACCAGCTGCTCAGACTTGCTTTGACGTTTTCCTGCTCATTCCGAATCACGTGAAGAGAGACCATCGATGACCACCCGAGTTGCGATCAACGGTTTCGGTCGAATCGGCCGCAATGTGCTGCGCGCCGCGAAGAAATACGGCGTTAGCGATCTCGACTTCGTCGCGATCAACGACCTCACCGACAATGCCACCTTGGCCCACCTGCTCAAGTACGACTCGGTACACGGGCGCTACCCGGGGCAGGTGGAAGTCTTCGACGGCGGACTGCGTGTGGACGGCGACGAGATTCGTGTGCTGAGTGAGCGAGATCCGGCCCAGCTCCCCTGGAAGGAACTCGGTGTTGACGTGGTCATTGAGGCCACCGGCTTCTTCACCGAACGCTCCAAGGCCGCCCTCCATCTGCAGGCGGGGGCTCGCAAGGTGATCATTTCGGCACCGGCCAAAAATGAAGACGTCACGATCGTACTGGGCGTCAACGACCATGCCTATGACGCCTCGTCGCACGATGTGATTTCCAATGCCTCGTGCACGACGAACTGTCTCGCCCCGGTGGTGAAAGTTCTGCTTGATGCCTTCGGGTTCGAGCGCGGTTTCATGACCACGGTGCACGCCTATACCAACGATCAGCGCATTCTGGATCTGCCGCATTCCGATCTGCGTCGGGCCCGCGCTGCAGCCCTTTCCATGATCCCCACCACGACCGGTGCGGCTCGGGCGACCTCGCTGGTTTTGCCCGAGGTGAAGGGCAAGCTCGACGGCATCGCCGTGCGTGTGCCTACGCCAGATGTCTCGCTGGTTGACTTGGTGGCCGAGGTGTCGCGTGACGTCACGGTCGAAGAGGTCAATGCGGCGCTGAAAGCGGCATCACAGGGCGGCTTGAACGGCATTCTCGGCTACACCGAAGAGCCGCTGGTGTCGATCGACTTCACCGGGGATCGCCATTCGTCGATCGTCGATGCCAAGAGCACGGCGGTCATGCAGGGCCGCATGGTGAAAGTGCTCTCGTGGTATGACAACGAGTGGGGGTACTCCTGCCGCGTCGTTGATTTGGCCCAGCGGGTTGGAGCCAGTCTCAGCTGATGGCCAAGGCGCTGCTGAGCGACGTCGATCCGGCTCTGTTGGCCGGGCGTCGCGTGGTCGTGCGTTGCGACCTCAATGTGCCTCTCGCAGACGGCGTGGTCACCGACGACACGCGCATCCGCGCCTCGCTCGCGACCCTGAGATATCTTCAGGAGCATGGTGCGCGAACCGTCGTCTTGAGCCACCTCGGGCGTCCGAAGGGCAGCGTCGACCCCTCCGCCTCACTGGCCCCCGTAGCACGACACCTGGGAGAGCTGCTTGGGTCTGAGGTAGCATTCTGCCCTGACCTCGCCGGATGTCAGGCGGCGGAGGCGGTTGATGCGCTGAAGCCGGGGCAGGTGCTGGTGCTCGAGAATACACGCTTTGATCCCGGTGAGACAGCCAACGACCCCGAGCTTGCGACGCGGTTGGCCGACAACGCCGAACTCTTCGTGAACGATGCCTTCGGCACAGCGCATCGGGCGCACGCCTCGACTGAGGGAATCGCCCGCGTGGTGCGCGAGCGAGGAGGCCTGGCCGTGGCCGGCTTCCTGCTCGAGCGGGAGCTCGCCTACTTGCAGGGCATACTCGAGGCGCCGTCTCGCCCATTTGTGGCGGTCATCGGTGGCTCGAAGATCTCCGGCAAGATTGACGTCATCGAGGCACTCCTGCCCCGCGTCGACCGGCTGCTGATCGGCGGGGCGATGGCCAACACCTTCTTTGTCGCGCTCGGCCTTGAGGTCGGAGACTCCCTCGTTGAGCCTGATCGGGTCGATCTGGCCGGAGACCTGCTGGAGCGTGCCGGCGCCAAGCTGCTGCTGCCGATCGACGTGCGCGTTGCCGAGCAGATCGATGTCGCGGCTGAACCTCGTGTGGCGGCGCGTACTGAGGTCAAGGCGAGGGAGCGTGTGGCAGACGTTGGTCCCGATACCGAGCGGCTCTTCGCTGACGAGCTGCAAGGCGCCGCAACGGTGCTCTGGAATGGGCCGATGGGCGTGTTCGAGATGGCCCCGTTCGCCAAGGGCACTCTGGCGATTGCCAACAGCGCGGCTGAGGCTGCCGACCAAGGCAGCACGGTGGTGGTCGGAGGTGGTGACTCCGTGGCTGCCGTCGAGCAGGCCGGCGTGGCGTCTCGCTTGACCCACATCTCGACCGGCGGCGGGGCCTCGCTGGATCTCTTGGCCGGCAAAACTCTGCCAGGGGTCCAGATTCTCTCGGAGCGCGGGTCTCTCCCTCAGGAGCGCGCGCCATGAGTCGCCGCAGAGTCATTGCCGGAAATTGGAAGATGCACCACGGGCCTCAGGCCACGCGGGCGTTTCTGGAGACGTTTCACCCGGCTGCGCGTGACGGTGGGCCCCGCATCGTGTTGTTCCCACCGGCGATTTCGCTGCTCGCCGCCTTTGATGTCACACAGCGTGACCCGCGGGTCGAGTTCGGCGTGCAAAACGTGCACGAGGCCCCGCAGGGCGCCTTCACCGGCGAGACTTCGTGTGCCATGGCGGCCGAGGCCGGCGCGACGTGGGTGCTGGTCGGACACTCGGAGCGTCGGCACCTCTTCGGCGAGAGTGACGCCCAAGTGGCATCGAAGGTCGCGGCCATTCTCGCCGCCGATCTCATTCCCATGATTTGCGTGGGGGAGACCCTTGAGCAACGTCGGGCAGGTCGTGTCGTCGATGTGATCGTCAGCCAGCTTGAGACGGCCGTGGCACCGATCGCTCCAGGCCGAGCCTTTGCCGTTGCCTATGAGCCGGTGTGGGCAATCGGGACCGGTGAGACCGCGACCCCTGCCGATGCTGCCGAGGCTCATGGAGCCCTGCGCGAGCGTCTGCGTGAGCTGCGCGCGGCCGAGGCAGACCACGTGCCCTTGCTCTATGGGGGGAGTGTGAAGCCGGACAACGCCGCTGAGTTGCTGGCCGCCTCTGATATCGACGGTCTGCTCGTGGGAGGGGCCAGTCTTGACCCCGAATCGTTCAGGCAAATCGTCGAACACGCCTGAATCTCAGAGTTTTTGGGCCGCAAGCCCGTTGACACTCCGGCGCGGGTGCGACCACCTTTACGTGCTCTGCAGCAAATCGCCCTTTCGTGACGAATCCTGACATGTACGCTTTTCTTCTCGCCATTCTCGTGCTCGACGGTCTCTTTCTGAGCGTCGTGATCCTGCTCCAGTCCGGAAAGGGAGGCGGTCTTGCCGCCATGGGCGGCGGCGCCGCTGCGACCGATGGCATCATGGGCGGACGTCAGGCCACGACGTTGTTGACGCGCGCTTCGTGGGTCTCGGGCGCGATCTTTCTCGTGCTCGCGCTGATCCTGAGTATCATGTCGTCTCGTGCAGCTCAGCCGACGTCGATTCTCCGCGACGGCCTCCAGCCGGCCGCTCAGCCCGCTCCGGTGCTTCCGGGGCTGGATGGAGCCGAGGTCGCTCCGTCCGCTGAAGGTGAGGTATCGGGCGGCGAGGGCGACGCCACTGCGCAGGGCGATCAAGGGGCACCCGAAGGCGGCATCTGACGTTCGGGCTGACCTCGCGTCGGCGTTTCTTCGAGGCACGGCGCGTCGCTGCGTGGAGCGATCCGGGTATGGGTTGCGCGCCGATCGACTTGCGGTAAACTGATGGTTCGCGGGCTCGCGTTGTCAGCTCGCCCGACCTTCCCAACGACGACGATTTTTTGACGGAGAGACGAGCGTGGCTCGGATCGAAGTTCCCATGCCCCAGATGGGCGAGTCCATCGCCGAGGGCACCGTTTCGAAGTGGCTCAAGTCCCTCGGCGAGACGGTCGAGCGTGATGAGC
>CAYVPD010000149.1:0-4683 GCA_964453545.1 uncultured Gemmatimonadaceae bacterium | reverse complement strand
TGCGTTTGACGAACGTATTGAGACGCACGTCGACATTGCGACTACCGAGGCGCTTCTCGGCGTAACGCGACAGGCGCGGCTTCATGCCGCCAAGCACGCGGTCTTGGCCTTCGACGAGCACGATCTGCACTTCGTCACGAGCAATGCCCGGGTAGTCGCGCATCAGTGGCCCATGAATCAGCTCTGAGAGCGCCCCCGCAAATTCGACTCCTGTGGGCCCGCCCCCGACGATCACAAACGTCAGCAACTGCTCACGCTTCGCAGGATCATGCTCATGACTGGCCACCTCAAAGCGGGACAGCACCTCACGTCGCAGGGGCAGCGCATCATCCATGACGCGCAACGGGTAGGCAAACTCTTCAGCCCCTTCGACGCCGAAATAGGCAGGCACACTGCCGAGTGCCAGAATCAGCGCGTCGTAGTCGAGGGCCCCGATCGAGGTTTGCACTTGCTTCTTGGCGGTGTCGAGCCCGGTCACTTCGGCCATGCGAAAGCGCACACCGTCAGCACGACGCAGCATGCTGCGCACCGGATAGGCGATATCGCTGGGCCCCAGCTCAGCCGCCGCCACTTGGTAGAGCAGCGGGAAGAACGTGTGGTAGTTGTGCTTGTCGAGCAGCGTGATGTCGACGTCTTCGCCTGACAGGCCCTGCGCAGCCCAGAGACCGGCAAAGCCCGCGCCCACGATGACCACGTGCGGGCGTCGGTTCAGGGAGCGGTTACGCGCGGCGGAGTCACCGGCGGCGCTGGAATCGGCGGCGTGGTGTGATGCGATCGGGTCGGACATGGAAATCTCTCGAGAGATGACTCTCGGTCACAGCCTCATTCAGGCCAGGGAAAAAGAGGGGTCAACATCACGGACCCACGACTGCAGACCTCCTTGAAGATTCACGGCGCCTTCAAACCCATGCTCACGCAACCACTGTGCGGCACCGGCACTACGGGCGCCCACCGAGCACACGGCAACCAGCAGACGATCGCTCGGCAGCCCGTGCAGACCTGACGCCAGCGAAGCGAGTGGCAGGTGGAGCGCGCCCTGTTGCGACAGGTTGCCCGCCCGCCATTCCCACGCCTCGCGAACGTCGACGATCAGCGGTGGTGAAGTCGATTGAAGGAGGTCGTGAAGCCGGCGCGCCGAAATCTCCCGCTCCGACCCAGAGCGGGGGGTTCGACCGTCAGCTTTCACACCACAGAACTGCTCATAATCGACGAGCTCATGGATCGAGGGTTCGTCGCCACACATCGGGCATGCCGGGTCGCGGCGCACTTCGATTTCGCGCCACTGGCCCGCCAGACCGTCGAAGAGTTGCAGACGGCCGGCGAGCGACGTGCCCGCCCCGACGATGGCCTTGATCACCTCGAGCGCCTGCATGGAGCCAACCACACCTGCCAGTGCGCCAACCACACCGGCATCGGCGCACGACGGCACGAGTCCGGCCGGCGGCGGCTCCCGAAAAAGGCACCGATAGCAGGGGCCTTCGGGAGTCGCAAAAAGCGAAACCTGCCCTTCCCACTTGAGAATGGCGCCGTAGACGACGGGCGTCTTCAGCATCACAGCGGCGTCGTTGATCAGATACCGCGTCGGGAAGTTGTCAGACCCATCAACGATCAGGTGCCAGCCGCGCAAGATCTCGAGCGCGTTGTGCCGGTTGAGTCGCTGGGAGACTTCGACAACTCGTACGTCGGGGTTGAGATCGCGCAAGCGGGCTGCGGCAGAGCTGACTTTCAGCGACCCAAGCGTCGACTGACCATGCACGATCTGCCGCTGCAAGTTGGTCACGTCGACCACGTCAGCGTCTACGAGACCGATCTCACCTACGCCCGCTGCAGCAAGGTAGAGCGCGACGGGTGAACCCAATCCCCCGGCACCGACCACCAGCACCCGTGCTGCCCCGAGGCGTGCTTGACCCTCCAGCCCGATTTCGGCCAACGACAGGTGCCGGGCGTAGCGAATGAGGTGATCGCGCTCGAGCCCCGGTTCGGCAGCGGTGCGTTCGGGGGCTTCAGAAAGCGACGTCATGATGCCTTGGCACCCCTGCGGCTGCCGGGAGTTCCGACGAAAGAGGTTGCGCGTGAGAGCCACGGCGCCCTCTCTTTCGGCTTCCATTTCGTCTGTCGTCCTCCCGTATCTCGACGTACTCAACGCCTTTGCCTTCACTCCTGCGGTTTGCTGGCTCATGGCTCGGCGGCCCGAGTCATTGCGTAGCACGCGAGATTCGTCTCGAGGCTAGGTCAGAGCACATTGGTCGAGTGCGACTACTGACCCCAGGGCTTGAAGAACCCAGCGGGATATGGATTCTGCTGCACGGGCTCTCTTGCGTCAGCATCGACCACCCGATGCTAACCCGACTGGCCCGTGCTCTCGCGGACGCAGGATTTGCCGTCGTCCTGCCGGAAGTCTTGCCGTGGCGCGACCTGGACCCGATGCCAGAGGCGGCTGACACCACGATCAGGGCCATCATCGACATGATCGATGACCCCGTCCACGAGGTGCATTTAACGGCTGACCTGCGGTCGACCCCCGTTGGGTTGATTGGCCTTTCGTTTTCGGCGCCGCAGGCTCTGATCGCCACCCGTGACCCAGCAATAAGCGGGCGAATTCAACGTGTGGTGACATTCGGAGCCTACTGTGACCTGCGGTCGACGCTTCATTTCCAGTTCACCGGAGTGCATGAGCATGATGGCCAGCGCCTCTACATCGCCCCAGACCCGTATGGCCGATGGGTGCTCGGCGGCCATCTTCTGAGACTCATCGACGGGTTTCAAGATGCCATTCAGGCAGCGAACAGTCTGAAAGAGATCGCGCGATTCTCAAGCCTCTACAGCCTGGACGCGCGGCACCCTCGGGTGACTGCACTCGTCGAAGGTCTTCGCAGAACGGTCCCTTCTGAACACCGTAACGCATTTGATCTCTTGTCCGGTCGACTCGACGATCAGAAAGCCCACTCTCACGACGAGCGAGCGCTCTTGGCCGAGCAGCTTTTTGAGGCGGCGATTCACCTCTCAGACCGATTTGATGTGCGATCACGGCTCCATGATGTAGGCGTACCGGTCGTAATCAGCCACGGTCGAAACGACCGGTTGATCCCGGTTTCTGAGGCAATGAAGCTGCGGACTGCGCTCCGACCACAGGTTCAGGCCAACCTCATGCTCACGGGTCTCGTCGCCCATTCGACGGCAGACACGCCTCGAGCCGCAGCATCACGCCTGCGCGAAGTCATCGGTTTTGCACAGGGTTTAGCGCAGGTATTCCATGGCCTCGAAAGGGCCGCTACCGACGGGTCGTAGCGTCTGCTATGGTTCGTCACCGATCAGAAATTTCTGCTATACATGAGGCAATATCATGCGAGCTGTTCGCTACCACGGGCCTGAGCGCCCGTTTGCTCTCGACGAGGTGTCAGCCCCCCAGCCCGGGCCCGGTGAGGTGCGTGTGCGCATCGAGGCCGCCGGCATGTGCCACACCGAGCTCCACTTTCACTCGGGCCTGCTGAACCTCGGGGTCGCACCCCTGACCATGGGGCATGAGATCGCGGGCGTGATTGATGAGGTGGGGCCAGGAGTCGACGCCTCGCGCATTGGTGAGCGGGTCGTCGTCTACTACTACTCAGGATGCGGCATCTGCGAATGGTGTGTGCGGGGTGACGAAAACCTGTGCGGGGCCCCGAAGGCGCAATACGGCTTTTTTCACGACGGAGGGTACGCCGAATACATCGCGGTGCCCTCTCGCAACGCCGTGCAGCTGCCCGACTCGATCTCGCTTGAAGAGGCTGCCCCGATCGGCTGCGGGGTCACGACCGCCGTGCACGCCTGCAACCTCGCACAGGTCTCGGCAGGCGACGTGGTCGTGGTCTACGGCATTGGCACGGTCGGCTATGGGCTCGTGCAGGTCGCACGTCATCGCGGCGCCACGGTGATCGGTATCGGGCGCAACCCAGAGAAACTCGCCCACGCCAAGGCGATTGGCGCAACGCATGTGATCGACGCCTCGGCGACCGACGACGTCAATGCGGCTGTGCGCGATCTGACCCAAGGCCGCGGGGCCGATGTCGTCTTTGAAATGGTCGCCACAACCCCTACAATGACCGCATCAACCGCCATGCTGGCCAAGCGCGGGCGGCTGGTGTTCATCGGGTATTCACAAGATGCCTTCCAGGTGCACCCGATCCAGTTGGTCATCAACGAGTCCGTGGTCACGGCCTCGGTCGGCAACACGCTCGACGAACTCAAAGAGGCGGTCCAGCTCGTCGCAAGCGGCGTGGTTGAGACCCGCGTCGAGCGCACCCTGCCCTTGGAGCGCTGGCACGAGGGGTTTGACGATCTCGCCGCAGGGCGCGCCGTCGGGCGCATCGTGCTGACACCACACGCCGACAACTGAATCGTCGACGAGTGCCGCGGTGATTTGACCGCGCCCGCACGCGCGCAGCATTATCGAGAGCCCCACTTCAACTCGCCCCCACCTCAGGGAGTCTTGAGCGCATGCTGTCTTTGCATTTGTCGCATCGGTCGGCCGCAACTCTCGCATCTGCGAGCCGAGCCTTGGCGGTCGCCGCCTTCACGGCCATCTGCGCCGTCGCCTCACCCGCAGCGGCCCAAACGCCATCAACCCAGCAACTCGATGGCATTGCACCGCGCACGATCGGCCCTGCCGTGATGAGCGGCCGTTTTGTTGACATGGCTTTTATC
>CAYVPD010000148.1:0-4686 GCA_964453545.1 uncultured Gemmatimonadaceae bacterium | reverse complement strand
GAGGGAGCCTTCCAGATGCTTATCTCGACGCTCGACTACTCGTCGTACGTCGGTCGTATCGCGGTGGGGCGTATCGAGCGCGGGCGAGTCAGTGTGGGCGAGCGTGTAACGCTTTTGCCGCTGGGCGAGCCCGGCATGGTCACCGACCAGACCGAGCGCGAATCGGCCCGCGTGATGAAGCTCTACACGTTCCAGGGGTTGGAGCGCATCGAGGTTGAGCAGGCTCACGCGGGCGACATCGTCGCACTCGCGGGTCTCGAAGGGGTCGAAATCGGCAAGACCGTGACCGACCCGAATCACCCCGAGCGCTTGCTGGGCATCGCCGTTGAAGAGCCGACGCTCTCGGTCGATTTCACGGTCAACAACTCGCCGTTTGCCGGTCAGTCCGGAAAGTTCGTCACGACGCGCCAAGTGCGTGAGCGCCTCATGAAGGAGTTGGAGCGCAACGTGGCGTTGCGGGTCGAAGATACCGAGCAGCCCGACACCTTCACGGTCCATGGGCGTGGAGAGCTCCACCTTACCATTCTCATGGAAACCATGCGGCGCGAGGGCTACGAGTTTCAGGTTTCCCGCCCACGCGTGCTGGTGCGCAAGGGTGACAATGGAGAGCGGCTCGAGCCGTACGAAGAGGCCGTCGTCGAAGTGCCGTCCGACATGGTTGGTGCGGTGATCGAGAAGATGGGGCCGCGCAAAGCCGAGATGGTCGAGATGAAGCCGATGGACTCGGGTTCGACGCGCCTGAAGTTCCGTGTGCCGGCCCGTGGTCTGTTCGGATACCGCTCCGAGTTCATGACCGACACGCGGGGTGAAGGCATCTTGCACCACACCTTCTCGGAGTGGGGCCCCTGGGCGGGGGAGCTGCGGGGACGCAGCCGGGGTGTGCTTGTGGCCGATCGCCAGGGTGTGGCCGTTGGCTACGCGCTGTTCAATCTGCAGGAGCGCGCCACGATGTTCGTCAGCCCGGCCGACCCGGTTTACGCCGGCATGATCGTGGGCGAGAACGTTCGGCAAGACGATATGGACGTCAACGTCACCAAAGAGAAGAAGTTGACGAACATGCGCACCACCTCGTCTGACGAAAACATCAAGCTCGAGCCTCCCCGCAAGCTGACTTTGGAGCTTGCCTTGGAGTTCATCGAAGAAGACGAGCTGATCGAGGTCACGCCTGATGGCATTCGGCTGCGCAAGCGCATGCTCGATGCAAATATGCGCAAGAAGGCGGCCAAGAGTCGCGCCGCGCAGGTTTGATGCGCGCACTGACGCTCGGACAGCGAGTCTGACACGATGGCCCAAGTGCCTCGCGATGGAGTGGCCGAAAACCGGCATCCTCTGAATCTGCTTGAGGTGCCAGACGGAGCGGCGTCGCCTGAGGTGTCGCGGCCACCGCTTTTTGAGGTCTACATGCGCATGGCCGAAGAGCTGGCCAAGCGCAGCACGTGTGCACGTTTGCAGGTGGGCACAGTGCTCACCGACGCGCGCCTTGAACATGTGGTCGCCATCGGGTACAACGGCAACGCGCGCGGTTTTCCAAACCGTTGCGACGGCACGGAGCCGGGTCGGTGCGGCTGCATTCACTCCGAGATGAACGCCGTGGTGAAGGCACCGGGTGAACTGCGGGACAAGGTGGCGTTTGTCACGGCCAGTCCGTGCGTGATGTGTGCCAAACTGCTCGTGCAGGCGCATGTCTCCCACGTGTTTTTTCGCGAGGCGTATCGAGATCGCTCGGGGCTCGAGGTGCTGGAGCAGGCGGGAGTGCAGGTCGTGCAGTACACGCGCTGGTCCGAGGCCTGGCGCGATCGCAGTTCGTCGATGCCTGACTCAACCTCGGAGCGTCTCGATTGATCTCATCAATGTCGCCGTCTGTGTCGGCCCCTTTGGCTGAGGGTCGATTCTGGCTTCCGGGCCCGACCGAGGTCCACCGCGATGTGCTCGCGGCGCAAACATGCCCGATCATCGCGCACCGGGGTGCCGAGGCAGTCGCCCTCATGGAGCGACTGCAGCCTGGGCTACAAGCTTTGTTTGGCACCCGTCGGTCGGTCGTGGTGCTGACGGCATCGGCGACCGCGCTGATGGAGGCCGCAGTGCGCAGCGGGGTGCGCCGGGGTTTGCTGGCCGTCGTCAACGGTGCGTTTAGCGAACGCTTTGCAGAGATCGCCCACGACTGCCCGATCGACGTCGAGGTGCTGGCGGTGCCGTGGGGAGAGGTGGTCGATCCCGAGGCGGTGCGCCAGCATCTGAAGACCGGAAACTTCGACGCGGTCTCGCTCGTTCACTCCGAGACGTCGACGGGAGCGCTGAATCCGGTTGCTGATGTGGCCGCGGTCGCCCGCGAGTTTCCCGGTGTTCAGGTGATTGTCGACTCGGTGACGGGCCTTGGTGGCACGCCCGTTCAGGCCGACGACTGGGGGCTCGATTTTGCGCTCACGGGATCCCAAAAGGCGCTGGCGATGCCCCCCGGCCTCGCGTTTGGCGTGGCGTCAGAGCGACTGCTCGAGCGGGCTGTGGCCCTCGATTGCCGTGGGTACTATCTGGACTTGGTGCGCATGTACCAGAATCTCCAGAAAAATCAGACCCCGACCACACCAGCCATCACCCTGATGTATGCGGCAGCGGTTCAACTCGACCGCATCATGAGCGAGACGCTTGAGGCTCGCTTCGCACGGCATGCGCGCATGGCCGCGCGCTGCCATGAATGGGTTGGCGAGGTGCGCGAGCGCACGGGCCTTGAGGTTGGCGTGCTGGCCACTGAGGGCGCCAGATCTCCGACGGTCACGTGCATTTCACTTCCTGAGGCCCTGTCGGGACCAGCGGTTGTGCGCCAAGTGCGTGCTGCGGGCTGGGTGATCGGCGGCGGCTACGGACGGCTCAAAGAGTCCACGATTCGCATCGGGCATATGGGCGACCACACCCCCGACAAGCTCGAAGAGCTTTTGCCGGTGGTGGAGTCTGCCCTGATTCAGGTTAGCGCGGGCGCCTGACGCGGATCAGACCTTCTTGCGCAGTCGATGCGACCAAGAGGCCCTCTTCAGTGAAGTAGCTGCCGCGGGTGAAGCCTCGGCCCTGACCTGCTGAGGGGCTGTCGACCACGTACAGCAGCCATTCGTCGGCCCGAAACGGGCGATGGAACCAGATCGAATGGTCCAGGCTCGCCACCATCATGCGTGGATCTCGATACGTCATGCCATGCGGCCGCAGGCTGGTGACAAGCAACCCGTAGTCCGAGGCATAGGCCAGCACGGCCTGATGGTGCAAAGGGTCGTCCCCCATCGGCTCGACGGCCCGAATCCATAGCCGGCGCGAGGGCGACCCAGGCGTGGTATCGAAGGGGTCGGGCTCGTCGACCAGACGAATGTCGAGGGGGCGATCCTGCGTCGCGATGGATCGAATCTCGAGCGGAATGCGCTCTGCGCTGGCCCGCAACAGGTCGAGTTCCTGCGGCAGTGACTCCGGCGGCGGCACCTCAGGTATCTCGCTTTGATGGTCGAGCCCGGGCTCTGGATCGTGAAACGAGGCCGACAGGTTGAAGATGGCCCGGCCGTGCTGAATCGCCGTGACTCTCCGCGTGCTGAAGGAGCCCCCATCGCGCAGGCGATCGACAAAGTAGACCACTGGAACGTCTAGATCGCCTTCAAGAATGAAGTAGCCGTGCATGGAGTGCACGTGACGACCTTCGTCGACGGTGCGCTGCGCGGCGACGAGCGCCTGCGCCAGCACTTGGCCACCGTAGATGCGGCCGGTCCCGATGTCCCGGTTCTGCCCGCGGTAGATATTATGCTCGATCGGTTCGAGATCGAGCAGTCCGATGAGATCGGGCAGCTGAAATGACATGATGACCTGCCAGCGAGGGGACCGGGAGAGTCCGTTTGCCTTCTTCCTTGTACTCATTTGGTGCAAGGAACGGTCCAAGCACCGGTCTAAGCGTCGGTCCACGCCTCGGTCCACGCCTCGGTCCAAGGGGAACGCACCGCGGGTGAACGGGTTCACGAACCCCATGGGAAAACGACGCATTCCTCAGGTCGCGCACGAACCTCCAGCCACGTTGCACTTCGCCGTGGTCGAGGGCGAGGTCGACTTGCATGGGCTGACCGCCCGCCAGGCCGAGACGCGTGTGGCCGGGTTTGTCGGCAGCTGGGCGATGCGCGCCCCGGGAGCGGTTGTACGCATCATCACCGGCCGGGGCGTGGGATCAGAGGGGGCTCCCGTAATCCAACGCCGGGTGCGTGAGCAACTGTCGGGTTCTCTGGCCGATGCGGTGAGCGAATGGGCGGTTGATATCGGGGGCGGGGCGTTTCTGGTGCGCGTTCAGCGAATCACGCCGTAACGCAGCAAGATCTCGCGGGTCGACTCGAGCGGAAGCGCATCAGCGGTCTGCCCGCCGACACCCGTGACGGTTGTGGCCTTGAGCAGCGAGTTGATGATCGCTTCTTCGGTCGCCTCGACCACCGCCTGAAACAGTGGCGACATCGCTTCGTTGCCAAGCTCGTGAGGCGAGGCTTCAGCTGCCCCAGAGCTCATGTCGGCCGCCCGCATGACCCCGTTTGGCGTGCGCCGTACCCCTTCGTGCGTGCTGAAGGAGATCACGTAATCGCCGGAGCCATTGCCCGCAAATGAGCCCGTGCGGGCGAGCCCCATGACGGCCCGAGATGCGAGCCGTTCCAGATTGCGATCTGAAAGCGGTGCGTCGGT
>CAYVPD010000147.1:0-4708 GCA_964453545.1 uncultured Gemmatimonadaceae bacterium | reverse complement strand
GTCGGCATAGACATCCTCGACCTGAACCTCAGCCAGAAGCTGAACGCCGCCGCGCACCCGATGGGTCTGAACGATGCGCACTACGGTCCCGACGTTGTACAGCACTGACGGTTCAGGCTCGTCGACGTTTTCTCGCTGAGCGACGGCAAAGAGCCGGCGATCGCCGTCGAGTGCAGCTTGTACGGCCTCGACCGTTCCTGCGCGACCCGCAGAGATGGGTACCGCGACACCCGGATACACGACGGTGTCGCGAAGAGGCAGGACCGGAAGACTGAAGCGTTCAGACATCTGATGCAAATCCGTTCATTTCGGGAGTTTGAGAGTCGCTCAGCAGGGTCAGGTGCAGGAAGCGGGCCACGATTCTACCCCTCGAAGCCTGCCAAAGTGGCGCGTTGATGCCCATAGGTTGTCGACCAATCTGCCGTGGCGGCACGTAACGACCTGTTGGGCAGGCACGCCTATTGCTGCCCTTGGTCGGTGCATGCAGTAGATTTGCGTGGTTGCATCACTCCTGTCTGTACGGGAACCAATGAATAGCAGTCTGCTTGACGGAATCACCTGGTTTCGAGGGTCTTCGCTGCGCATCTGCCGGGGCGGAGTCGAGCTCTACGTCGACCCGCTCGGCTTGGATGCGGCAGCCATCGACACCCCTCCGGCTGATGTGATTCTCGTGACGCATCCGCATTACGAGAACTTTTCTCAAGACGATCTGGAGCGCCTGCGCGGTCCCGACACGATCGTCGTGGCCCCCGCAACGATGAAGAAGCACCTCGGCGATGCAGATCACTTCGTCAGACCCGGAGACATGCTTCATCTCGACGGGCTCGAGATTCTGGCGATGCCAGCCTACAACACCGACAAGCACTTCCATCTGCCTGAAAACGGATGGCTTGGCTACGTCTTCAGCCTCGATGGCGTGACCTACTACCATGCCGGCGACACCGACCTGATCGAAGCCATGGGTTCCGTGCGCTGCGACGTCGCGTTCCTGCCAGTCGACGGACATTACACGATGAATGCCGCTGAAGCCGCTGAGGCCGCGGTGCTCTGCGGCGCAGATATTGTCGTTCCGATTCGATGGGGACCCGGGCCATCGGCCGAAGAGGCCGAGCGCCTTTCGTCGCTGGGACAGGTGCCGGTGGCCGTTCTGGAGCGCGCCGTTTGAATCATATGTCGCGCCATGTGCTGAAGCTCTCGCAACTCCCTGCCGGGTTTGCCGAGTCACTTCATGCACCCCCCGCGACACCTCATGTACCGCTTCCGGCCGCAACCGTCGTCTTGCTGCGCAGCGGCCCCAGGGGGCTGGAGACCTTGCTGCTACAGCGCTCTCGCACGTCAGGCTTCATTCCTGGAGCCTGGGTGTTTCCCGGAGGCCGAGTCGATGACGACGACGCCCGACTGGGTCAGGCGCTGACGAATCAAGGTGTCGAGCCCGAGCCCGAGCCCGAGCCTGAGCCCAAGCACGCGCCTGAGCCCAATCACACGCCTGACGAAGACTCCCCCTTTCGTATCGCCGCCCTGCGCGAGGCTTTTGAAGAAACGGGCGTTCTGCTGATCGAGGGGTCTGCGCCGGTCAGCGCCGCAGACCAAGAATCGGCAGATCTCGCGCGTTGGCGTGAACACCTGCTGGGCGGCCGCGCTTCATTTGAAGCGATCCTCGATGGCCTTGGAGTTCGCCCCGGGCTTGGCTCACTCGGATGTTTCGCGCGCTGGATCACCCCGGTCATCGAACCGCGGCGCTTTGATGCCCGCTTCTATCTCGCCGAGGTTCCGAGCTCGCTGCCCGTTTCGGTACACGAGGCTGAGCTCGTCGATGCTGTGTGGGAATCGCCGGCGCAGGCGCTGGACCGGCATGACGCAGGTGACCTGCCGATGGTGTTTCCCACGATCCACACGCTGGAGCAGTTGGCCGACTTTGACACCCCCAGAGACGCCATCGAGGCCATGACTCGGCCGCGTGTGCCAGCGTGGCTACCGCGTCTGGTTGCTGACGGAGACTTCGTCACGATGCAGCTCGACGAGCTGGCAGAGCCGTAACGCAGAAGGCAGCTGCGTCAGCACCTCCAGATCGAGAGACCAGTGCTCCTGATCGGCCATCACATTCTCCGATATGCGGGCCCAGATCCCCCCTCACGCGGTGTCCAGCGGGGACCGATGACATCGGTTGCCTTGCAGTCGACGCAGTTGGGTGCGTTGACGATGAGCCTGTCTCCGTCGCGCTCGTAGACGCCGGCCGGGCAGAGGTGCACGTACATCTCTGCGACCTGGGCTGGAATGTCTTCGCCGACAATCAGGTGCGCGGGAATGCCGTCGCGGGTCTGGTTTCCGCTCTTGAAGACCGCATCGACCTTGCTGAAGGTCAGCTTGCCGTCGGGCATAAACGGCGTCTCGCCGTTGAGGGTCTTGGGTTCGGCCGCATCTTCTTCGATCGAAATGTCGCCGCCCGGAAACCGGCCACCGGTCAGGGTCATCAGGCCGGCACGCAATCCGCCGCCAACAAAGCCCTTCTTGAAGGCAAGACGCATGTTGCGCGTCTTCTTCATGTCACTCGCGATGTAGCTGCCATCGACCGACTCGGTGTAACTGCGCAACCCTTCAGCCGACACGTCGCCGGCCTTGAGCGCCCTGAAAATCGCACGCGCGGCGAGCATGCCCGACTTCATGGCGTAGTGAATGCCCTTGAGCGAGGGAACGTCGACATAGCCGGCACTGTCGCCGACGATGCAGATGCCATCGCCGTGGCGGCGGGTGGGCACCGAGAGCCATCCGCCTTCGGGAATCGTCTTGGCACCCCATTCAACCATTTCACCGCCCTCGAGATACGGGCGGAAGAGCGGGTGCAGCTTCATGCGCTGCAGAAGCTCGTGCACATCAAGACGTGCATCTTGGTAGTCGAGACCGACCACGAGTCCGATCGAGACCAGATTGTCTTCGAGCGGATACATCCACGAGCCGCCAAACGCATCGCGGGGCAGCGGCCAGCCCAGCGTGTGAATGATGCGGTCGAGCGGCTTCTTGGTCTCCCACAGCTCTTTGACGCCCAGCGCATAGATCTGCGGATTGGACCCGGTAACGCCCTGCCAGTCATACCACGCCTGCGACAGCGTGCCACGGGTGCCCTCGCTGAGCACCGTGACCTGTGCGGTAATGTCCATGGCCGGCATGGCGTCGGGGCCCGAGGGCTCACCGTTGCGGTCCAGCCCTGAGGGCGTGGTGCGCACACCGATCACCTTGGAGCCATCGACCAACAGACTGTCGGCCGGGAAGCCCGGAAACACATTGACCCCCAGCGCCTCGGCCTGCTCGCCCATCCACCGGGTGACCTCGCTGAGCGAGCAGACCCAGTTGCCATGATTCTTCATGGTAGGGGGTGTCGGCAGACCAATCGCCCGATTGCCGGTCAGCATGTAGACGCTCTCTTTGGTCACCTCGCGACGAAGCGGCAGGTCGGCGTCAGAGAGCTCGGGAAAAAGCTCGCGCAATGCTCGCGGATTCATCACGGCACCCGAGAGCGAATGCTCCCCGAGAGCCGCGGCCTTGTCGAGCACACCGATCTCGATGTCGCCGATACCACCACCCTTCTCGTTGTCTTCGCGCACCAGCTTGGCCAACTGAATCGCGCCGGCGAGACCGGCTGGACCACCTCCGACGAAAACGACGTCCATGGGAACGGCTTCGGGGTCGGGCGTGTCAGCAACGATCAGACGCTCGCGTGGCAGCGGAGGCTGGTGAGCAATGGGCAGCACTCGGCCCCGGAGTGACGATTCGGCCATTTTGTGGCTCCGTGATCCGGCGGAGGGGAAGGGTCGACTGAATGGCCGGGACCCTGCCTTCAGGCGGGGTGTACCCTCGCGCTCCCGGTTTTCAGTTCAGCTCGGTATTGGCACCGTGGCTCGCACAGGTGCTCCTGAAGATATGCCGAGGCCCGGGCTCCATGCAGTCCCTGCCACTACGGAGTCATCTGATGTCCACTGCGCGTCCTGCTACTGTCGGAGAACTCAAGGCCTCTGGATATCAGCCGCGCTCGGTCAAAGACGAATTGCGGCACAACCTGATCGCACGACTGCGCTCGGGTGAAACGCTCTTCGAGGGAGTGCTGGGCTACGAAGAGACCGTCATGCCGCAGATCATCAATGCGATTCTGGCGCGCCATGACTTCATCTTGCTCGGTCTGAGAGGGCAGGCGAAAAGCCGTATCTTGCGTGCCCTGACAACCCTGCTTGATGACCAGATTCCGATCGTCGCCGGCAGCGAAGTGAACGATGACCCGCTGGCGCCCATCAGCAAGTATGCCCATGAGCGGCTGCGCAGCGAGGGCGATGCCACGCCGATCGCATGGCTGCCCAGGGAGCAGCGCTACGTCGAAAAGCTGGCGACACCCGATGTGACGATCGCCGACATTCTCGGCGACGTCGACCCGATCAAGGCTGCACGAGGCGGGCACATTCTGGCCGACGAACTGACCATTCACTTCGGCCTGCTGCCCCGCGCCAACCGCGGCATCTTTGCGATCAACGAGCTACCCGACCTGTCAGGCAAGATTCAGGTGGGCCTCTTCAACGTGCTTCAAGAAGGCGACATCCAGATCAAGGGCTACCCGATCCGGCTTTCGCTCGATGTGTTCATGGTGTTTTCGGCCAACCCCGAAGACTACACGGCGCGCGGCAAGATCATTACGCCGCTCAAAGACCGCATCGGCGCCGAGATT
>CAYVPD010000146.1:0-4724 GCA_964453545.1 uncultured Gemmatimonadaceae bacterium | reverse complement strand
CCAAGCTGGCGCCTTTGATCTCGGCCCGACGCGGCCAGGGGGCTCCTCGCAAACGGGCCCAAGCAACCAGAAGCCCACCCGCAATGAGAAATCGCACGCTTGCCATCGCGAACGGAGGCATGGTCTCGATCGCGTAGCGGATCGCGAGATAGGTCGAGCCCCAGATCACGTAGACAGCCGTGAACGCCGCTATGAGCGGCCACGTCGAGGGCGTGGATTCCTGCCGGTCTTCGAGCATCGAGGCCGTCATCAGAGAAGACGAAGCAACCGAGGGCGGCCAAAGATCGCCTGCCAGGCACCTACCGCAAAGCCGGCGGCGCGCAGCGGCGGCTTCGCTTCGGCCAACCGCGGCTTGTCATGGCGCCCCCGGCGACGGCGTGCCGCTCCGATAGCACAGTGCCTCGGCGAGGTCATCGGGCCTGACCCGCTCCCGCAGCCCCAGGTCAGCGATGGTTCGTGCCACCCGCAGCACACGATGAAAACCACGGGCCGACAGCTCGAGTCGCTCCGCAGCATCGACCAGGAACTGGCGCCCGCTGGAGGTCAACAGCGCCGAGGCCTCAACTTCACCCGGCGTCAGTGCGGCGTTGTTGCGACGTCCCTGACGCTCCGAGCGCCACCGGTTGGCAGCCAGCACGCGCGTGGCTACCGAAACGGTGCCTTCACCCGGCTCCGGATCGTGCAGTTCGTGGGCCGACAGCCGAGCTACCCTCACGTGCAAGTCAATACGATCGAGCAGAGGTCCGGAAAGACGAGCTCGATAGCGCGCCACAAGTCCCGGATCACACGTGCACCGGTTCGAGCCATCGCCCAAATGTCCACATGGGCAAGGATTCATGGCTCCCACCAGCATGAATTCGGCCGGAAAAACCACCTGACTGCGGGCGCGAGCCAGGGCTACGGATCCGTCTTCCAGCGGCTGCCGCAGAACCTCGAGCGTCGAACGCGAGAATTCTGGCATCTCGTCAAGAAAGAGTACGCCCCGATGCGCCAAACTCACCTCTCCCGGTCTTGGCGGTGAGCCACCGCCAACGAGCCCCGCCATGCTCACGGTGTGATGCGGTGCCCGAAAGGGTCGCTGCCAGATGAGGCCCTGCCCTGGGAAGGCACGTCCCGCCACCGAATGGATGCGCGTCACTTCGAGGGCCTCGTCAAACGACAGCGGCGGCAGGAGTCCTGGCAGACGCCGAGCCAGCAGGGTCTTACCGGTTCCAGGCGGTCCTTCGAGCAGCAGGTTGTGGCCTCCTGCAGCTGCGATCTCCATTGCCCTGCGAGCCATCGCCTGACCTCGTACTTCCGACAGATCGGGCCCTCTTGCGACATCGCCCTGGGTAGCGCAGGGCTCAGCCGCGCCCTCTGGGACCTCGACGCTCGCGCAGACCGCGCGATCGTCGCCCGACCGAAGGGTGTCGATCAGCTGGTCGAGTGAGGCAGGAGCCCACACCTCGACGCCTGGCAGAGCCGCCACCTCCCGCACGTTTCCAGGGGGTACCACAACGCGGCGCACCCCTGCGGCACGACATCCGTCGGCCAGCGCCAGGGCCCCTCGAACTGGACGCAGCGTGCCGTCGAGCCCCAGCTCTCCGATGAACCCCCAGCCCTGAGTGGCGCTCAGAGGCACGAGCTCAGCACCTGCCAGCAGCGCCACGGCCACAGGCAGGTCAAAACCCGTGCCCTCTTTGCGGAGGTCGGCGGGTGCCAGGTTGACCGTGATTCGATGGGGAGGCAGCCTCACCCCACTGTGACGCAGCGCCGCCAGTACGCGTTCTCGGCCCTCTCTCACAGCGCCCTCCGGCAACCCTACCACGGTGAAGGCGGGAAGGCCCGTGCTCAGGCTGACCTCAACCCAGACTGGGCGGGCTTCGACGCCATGGAGCGTGGCAGTGGCAATTCGCGCAAGCATGCCCAAGGCTGCCTGCCCCAACGGGGCGCCAACATGGCTGAATCGGCCAGCTGCGCACGCCGCAATCGAGAGGCGCACGGCACCTTCAGAAAAAGCCGGGTACTTTCTCCCTGGAGTCCCCTCAGCTTTTCAGGACTTTGGTCCGTCGCTCGGAGACACAACTATGAAGGTATCGGTTCTGCGAGAGTCCCGTCCCGGTGAGCACCGGGTGGCGCTGGTTCCCGATGTAGTTCGGGAACTGGTCGACAAGCACGGGCTTCAGGTCGTGGTCGAGCAGGGAGCCGGCGAAGGATCGCACATCTCTGACGACGAGTTCATGGCCGCCGGGGGAACAGTGGCCGGACGCGAGGCTGTTCTGGCTGCTGCCGACGTCGTGTTGAAGGTGGCACCGCCCACGATCGACGAGGTGCGCGCTCTGCCCGAGGGCAGCGTGCTGATCGGCTTTCTCTCGCCATTCAACGAATTGCGGGTCATGGAGGCCTTGGCTCAGCGCCGAGTGACCACGTTCAGCATGGAGCTCGTCCCGCGCACCACCCGAGCGCAGCGCATGGATGCCCTCTCCTCGCAAGCCAATCTGGCAGGCTACAAGGCCGTCTTGCTCGCCGCGGAGCGCCTGGGGCGCATTCTCCCGATGTTCATGACCGCCGCCGGTACGATTCGGCCCGGCAAGGCGCTCATTCTCGGCGCAGGCGTCGCAGGACTTCAGGCCATTGCGACCGCCCGACGCCTGGGGGCACGGGTCGAGGCGTTTGATGTACGGCCGGCCGTCAAGGAACAGGTGCAGAGCTTGGGCGCCACCTTTCTCGAGGCTGACGATGAGGTCGCTGCTGAGGGTGAAGGTGGCTACGCAAGCGAGCTCAGCGCTGAGCAACACGAGCGCGAACTCGCCCTGATTGGTGCACATATTCACGATGCAGATATCGTGATCAGCACGGCCCAGATTCCCGGGCGTCGGGCACCCATGCTCATCACTGAAGAGATGGTGAGGAGCATGCGATCTGGGTCGGTGATTGTCGACATGGCGGCATCAACCGGGGGTAACTGCGAACTCAGCAAACCCGACGAAGAGGTCGTCGCGCACGGTGTGCACATCATCGGCCCGAGCAACCTGCCTGCCGAAGTGCCGGTGCATGCAAGCCAGCTCTACGCTCGCAATGTGGCGACCCTGCTGCTTGAGATGGTTTCGACCGAACCCGTCGCCGCTGAGGCTTCGTCTGACACAATCGAGGCCCCGGCGCTCGAGTCGCGCCTCGACATTGATCTCGACAATGACGTGCTTGGGCCGAGTTGTCTGACGCACGGCGGCCGAATCACCCACGACGCGACGGCGCAACGCGTCGCTGGTCTGGAGAATGACGAATGATGCATCTGATCGCGGGCGGGCTGGATGCCGCCATGACCTCCTCAGCCCTTCAGGCAGCGACCTCGGCACCCGCCGAACCGGGCATGGGCCCTCTGCTTGTCGGCTTGTATGTCTTCGTGTTGGCCACTCTGGCAGGCCGCGAGGTGATCGGACGTGTGCCTCCGACCCTCCACACGCCTTTGATGTCAGGGGCCAATGCCATTTCGGGCATCGCGATTGTGGGTGCACTCACGGTCGCCGCATCGGCCGATACCGCCGCTGTGCGTTGGCTCGGGATCGCCGCCATCGCCATGGCCATGATCAATGTGGTAGGCGGCTTCATGGTCACGGATCGCATGCTCGAAATGTTCCGCAAGAAGTGATGACTGAAGCAGCCTCGGAGACGCTCGCATGAATCTCACTTTTGTGATCGAACTGACCTATCTCGCGTCAGCCACACTGTTCGTCGTGGGGCTGAAGCGCATGCAGGCGCCCGCCACGGCGCGGCAGGGTAACGCCCTCGCTGCATTGGCCATGCTGCTTGCCATCGTCGCCACGTTGGTGGACCAGCAGGTGCTGGACTGGGCCGGAATCGCGACCGGCATGGTCATCGGCAGCGTGATCGGGGCCGTTGCCGCCCGTTCGGTGAAGATGACCGCGATGCCCGAACTCGTGGGCCTGTTCAATGGGTTCGGGGGCGCCGCCTCCGCCTTGGTCGCGGCCGCTGAGTTCGTACGCCTCAGTCAGGCGGGACTCGCGCCCGACGCGACCACCGGCGTCACCATCGGCCTATCGATGCTGATTGGCGCCGTCACCCTCTCGGGAAGCCTGATCGCCTTCGGCAAGCTCAACGGCACGATCACGGGCAACCCCATCACCTTCCCGGGCCAGAAGCCCGTCAATGCCCTCTTGTTTGCGGTGATTCTGGGACTGGGCGCTGGCGTGGCCGGACTCCAGCTCGGCACGCTCGACCCCATGACGGCATTTCTCGCCTTCACGGCTCTTTCCCTGCTGCTTGGGGTGCTGCTGGTCATTCCGATCGGCGGTGCCGACATGCCGGTCGTGATCTCGTTGCTGAATTCCTACTCCGGGCTCGCCGCCTCGGCCGCCGGGTTCATCATCGGCAACATGGTGCTGATTATCTCCGGCGCTCTCGTGGGTGCGGCAGGACTCTTCCTGACCATGCTGATGTGCAAGGCGATGAATCGCTCCCTCAGCAACGTGATGTTCGGCGCATTTGGTCAGGCAGGGCCTGCCGCCAGTGGCGCCAAGGGCGAAAAGAAGCCGGTTCGAAGCGTCGACGCCGAGCAGGCTTCGATGGTGCTCGCCTATGCCCAGTCCGTGATCGTCGTGCCTGGCTACGGTCTGGCCGTTGCACAAGCCCAGCATGACCTCAAGAAGCTGATGGATCTGCTCGGAGACCGAGGCGTCGATGTGCGCTACGCGATCCATCCCGTGGCAGGCCGCATGCCCGGCCAC
>CAYVPD010000145.1:0-4724 GCA_964453545.1 uncultured Gemmatimonadaceae bacterium | reverse complement strand
TCGCGCACCACCCGGCGGCCTATAGCGTTGATCGCACGCCGGGAGCCAACGCGATACGACAAGAGCTGCCGAACCTCAACGAGGCGGGCACCCTCTACGGTCCGATCATTTATCAAAAGGCCCCGATCGTAATGCGCCAACTCGAAGATCGGGTCGGCGAAGCGACGCTTCGAGACGGTCTGCGTACCTGGCTGCGCGATAACAGTTATGGCAATTCCACCTGGACGGATTTGGTGTCGCTTCTCGCCCAGCGTGTGCCCGGTGACCTTGTGGCCTGGAGTCGGGCTTGGGTAGAGGAGCCCGGTCGGCCCGTCATTGAGGTGCTGAATGAGAGCGATGCCACCGGAAGCACGCGCGTCGTCGTGCGCCAGAGCGACTCGTGGGGCAGAGGGCGCATCTGGCCTCAGAACCTGACCCTTTTCACGATCGGGCGGGGCGCCGACGCGGAGCGCACGTCGCGGGTGTCGGCCAAGGTGTCGCTCGACAGCGCGCGACTGGCTTCGACCCCATGGGATGGCCGTCCGACACAGCGGTGGCTACTTCCGACCGGATCGGGCATCGAATACGGGCTGGTTGTGCTTGACGACCTGGCCCTTTTGAACCTGCTGGAAGACGTCACTACGATTCCTGCGCCTTTGGATCGTGGCACGGCGTGGCTCGTGCTGCGCGATGCGCTGCTTGATGACCGGGTGGCGCCGCGCCGGGTCTACGATCGGGTGCTGGCCGCCCTCGAATCCGAGACCAACGAGCAGCTGCTCGGCCTCCAGTTAGGACTTTTGTCGGAGATGTACTGGCGTTACACCTCTGATGCCGACCGCCTTGCGCAGGCGCCGGTTGTCGAAGAACTCGTGAAGCGTCGTCTGGAATCCGCAGAATCGGTGTCGGAGCGTTCGCTCTGGTTCCGCGCGTGGCGCGACCTCGTGATGACCGAGTCGGGTGTGCAGCAGCTGCGCGACCTTTGGGCGCAAGACGACAGCATCGTTGGGCTGCCCTTTTCTGAGACCGACTTCGTCAGCATGGCTGAAGCTCTGGCGCTGCGCGTTCCTGCCGAGGCCGAGGCGATTCTCGACGAGCAGCGCTCCCGAATCACGAATCCAGATCGCCTCGCCCGCTTCGACTTTGTGCGCCCAGCGTTGTCGGGTGACCTCGAGCAGCGTCGGGCCTTCTTTGCATCGCTCGCCGACCCTGCCAATCGAGCGCGGGAACCCTGGGTGACGGCCGGGCTCGGGTTTCTGCATCATCCGCTTCGGCGTGCTGAGGCGCTCGAGTTCATCGCCCCAGCGTTGGAGATGCTGCCCGAGATCCAGCGTACCGGAGACATTTTCTTTCCCTCTGGATGGCTGAATGCCACGCTGGGCGAGCACAACTCTGAGGCGGCCGTGCAGGAGGTCATTGCGTACCTCGGCCGCGCCGGTTCGGCACGGATGACGGCTGAGCGGGGCGAATTCACGCCACAGCTGCGCGGAAAGTTGCTTCAGGCGGCCGACGGTGTGGTGCGGGCCGCACGACTTTTGGGAGAAGTCCCGGCACCTTTGCCCGGCGCAAGGGCGCGCTGAGATGGTCTGCGCGCGAGGCCTTGGGCGGGGCCTGGTCCTTTTGGCTTCCCTCGTGCTCGGAGCATGCCGGGGCCCGGACTTCGACCGCGGCTCTGCTTCGGGGTTGCCGATGGCCATGGATGAGCCGAGCTGCGCGCGGCCCAGCGACGGGATTCTCACCGATCCGGAGCTTCAGGGTGTCGCTGATCTGCGCATCGCGCGCGATTCCGCCGGCTTGATCGCAGCCCTCGCGCATCCGCGTGCCGTTGTGCGAGGCCGGGCCGCCTTTGGTCTGGCTTCGCTGCGTGCCCGGAGCGCGGCGCCTCTCCTGATCGAAGCACTTCAAGATCGTGACGCGCTTGTGCGGGCCGATGCCGCCTTCGCCTTGGGTCAACTCGACGCGCTCGGCGGGGGTGAAGACGCCTTGCTAGCGCTGCTGGCCGGCGAAGCCGACGGGCGCGTGCGGGCATGCGCGATCGAGGCCTTGGGCAAGCAGGGCAGCGTGCGGAGCACGTCCTCGCTGCTTGCCGCCGATGGCGCAGATCTGCCCGAGGCCACGCTGGCCTTGGCTCGCTTCGCTGTACGAGAAAGCCGTGACCTTGAGACGTTCCCGATTGAAGTGCGCGATTCGCTTCTCGCGCGGCTTGTGCACCCGCGTCGAGAGGTGCGCACCCGGGCGGCGTGGTTCTTGTCGCGCAGGGAGACCGCACCGCTGTGGGTGGTGCGGCGCAGCCTGGTGCGCGCTGCTCTGGCGAGGTATCCGGCAAATGAGCCGGCGGCTGGGTTGGTCCTGAAGGGCCTGACGAATGAGTTTGACATTCTCGCGCTCCCGCTGGTGCAATACTTCGCCACCAATTCTCCAGACTGGCGCATTCGTGCATCGGCGGTGTCAGCGCTGGCCCGGGTGGGAAACAGCGGTCCGCGCACCAGCGTGGTACTGCAGGCGTTGCACGATCCAGCGCCGCTGGTGCGGCTGGCAGCCACCCAAGTGCTCGAGAACGAGCCGTCGGGCCCCGACTTCACCCGCTCGGCGCGCGAGATCTTGGCGGGGTTCCCGAACGATGCGTTTCTGGCACCGTCAGCGCTGCGTTATCTGGTTCGCCAACGCATCAATCAGCCGGTGGTGGAGTGGGCTGCAGAGTTGGGGCTTGAAGATGAGGATGGGTGGCGCGTGCTTCGTTATGGTTTGGCGGAGTACGATGGTCCTGAAGGTGCCGACTTTTTGCTACGTGCCTTGAGCTCCAGCAATGCCGAGGTCGTCGATGCGGCCGTGCGCAGTGTCGAGGATCGGTGGGCGTTGGTTCGCGAGTTTGCGTTCTTGCATGAGGAGTTCGCAGCACTCGTGGAACAGATGCTTCGGCGGGCCACCGAGTTGGGCCTCAACGGGCCAACCGAGGTGTTCGATGAGCTTCTTGGCATGGAGCCTCTCTCGGCGTTCAGAACGTTGCCGCCGCTGACCCCTGCCGGGGCCACGGTGGGTGCACGGGCTACGCCGAATCAGCCGCTTGAAGCCGTGGTTGACTGGGCCTTCTTGGCGAGTATCGGTCCCCGCCCGCGCCTTGTGATCGAACTGCCACAGGGCGTCGTCACCGGTGAGCTCGATACGGAGCAAGCACCACTGGCGGTTCAGATGCTGGCACGCTTGGGTGAACGTGGTGCCTTCGATGGCGTGCGGTTCCACCGCGTGATCCCGAACTTCGTGGCCCAGGCTGGAGAACTCCCCGGCGCTACCGCCGGTCCAGGCATGCGCACAGAGATTACCCGCCTTCCATTTGGCACTGACCCTGCGTTTGGGGACCACAGCGTCGGTATGGCGCGCAGTGAGGCCTGGGATTCTGAGACGACGCAGTTCTTCGTCACGCATTCGCTACAGCCTCACCTCGACGGGGAGTACGGAAACATTGGGCATATCACGTCGGGTCTTGAGGTGCTCGACCGTGTTCCACCCGATGCAAGGATCGTTCGCCTTAGGGTGCTCTCGGGGCACTAGCGCACTGACCTGACGCTTTCCCTTGCACGTTTTCGTGCTAAATGACGTTCGCTCGAAAGCGCTGCGACAAACGGGAACTTTCGCATGTGCTCAGTTTACACTGTTCACATGAGCAACACCCGGCAACACATTCTTGATCGCGCCTGCGAGCTTTTTCTGGCTCATGGGTTGGAGGGCGTTTCCATGCGTCGTCTTGCCCAGGCTGTCGGCGTGACGGCACCCGCGCTGTACCGCCACTTCGAGTCCAAGGAGCAGGTGCTCCACGAGGTAGTGGCCGAGGCGGTGCGCAGTCTCGGCGCGTATCTGTACCGAGCGCTCGCCGGCAAGTCTCCCAGGGAAAGGCTGCAGCTGGCCCTCGACGGCTATGCGGAGTTCGGCCTCGATCAGCAGCGTCTCTTCGAGATTGTCTTTGGCCCGCCGGAGTGGCTGGGGCTCACGGAGATCCCGGCCGATATCGAGGCGCAGGGTGCGGCAATCGGGTGCTTCTGGAATGATCGCATCAGGGAATGCATCGAGGCAGGAATCTTGCGTGAAGGCGACCCCCACGAGGTCGGCCTCACGATCTGGTCGCATGCCCAAGGTCTCGTGTCGTTGTTTCACCGTGGGCGCATTTCCCCTGATGGCAAGGTGCTCGACAGAGCTGCCTTTCTGGCGCTCTACCGTCGCTCGGTCGAGCGCATGATGAGCGGACTTGCTTAGGTCGGCGATCCCCAAGACTCCTTTTCGTTTTCAGATACTTCGGATTCCTCGTATGGATTTTGAGATCGGCCGTTTGCGCGTCGTAGCGCTCCTGCTCGCCGGTGTGCTGGCCCTCGTGCCGGGTACGTCGTTCGCACAGGCGCCCGCGGGCGCGCAGGCTTTGATGGCATTCGACCTTGAAGGCGCAATCCTTCAAGCGCTGGATCGCAATCCTCGGCTTCAGGCCGCCCGGTTCGCCTTGGATCAAGCTGATGAGCAGGTAAGCGAGGCGTGGGGCAACGTGATGCCCACCCTCGACCTGGCATCGAACTACACGCGGAACGTCTCACCTGCGGTGAACTTTCTGCCGGCGATCATTTTTGACCCTACCGCTGACCCCGACGAGTTCATCGGCGTGCAGTTCGCGGCCGACAACTCTTGGGCCTTCAGCTTGAATCTGGAGCAGCCGCTCTTCAATGCTGCCGCCTTCCTTGGCGTCGGCGCGTCCGGGCGCTTCCGGG
>CAYVPD010000144.1:0-4725 GCA_964453545.1 uncultured Gemmatimonadaceae bacterium | reverse complement strand
AGCCCACGCTCTCGCCCGACGTACGCTGGCTGGTGTACGCGTCGCGGCACATTGCCGACACGGGTCTGCGCATTCGCGATCTCAACAGTGGTGAGGAGCGCTGGCTCGCCTGGCCCGTGCAGCGTGACGACCAAGAGTCGGGGTCAAACCGCGACGTCTATCCGGGCATGAGCTTCACACCCGATTCCAAAGAGGTCGTGGCCACCTACGGTGGGCGCATCTGGCGGGTGCCCGTCGATGGCAGTGAGGCGATCGAGGTGCCGTTCTCAGTTGATGTCGAGCTGCCGATGGGCCCACAAGTCGACTTCTCGTACCCCGTCTCTGACGAGCCGATCTTTGTCGCCAAGCAGATTCGCAATGCGGCGCCCTCACCCGATGGCACGCAGATCGCCTTCACCGTACTCTCGGAGCTCTATGTGATGGACTGGCCCGAGGGCACTCCGCGCCGACTGGCTGCGGGCGTGGGTGAGGTGCAGCAGCACCCGGCGTGGTCGCCCGATGGGCAGTGGATTGCCTTTGGGGCCTGGACGGAGACTGAGGGCGGACACCTCTATCGCACGCGGGCCGATGGCCGTGGTTCGGCGCAGCAGCTCACCCGGCAGCCGGCCATCTATTTCGAGCCCAAGTGGTCGCCCGATGGCGCGCGCATTTTGACGGAGCGGGCCAGCGTACGCGACTACGACGAGGCGCTGCAGCGCGGATCGCTTGGCGAGCCGACCGACCTCGTCTGGATCCCTGCGGCCGGGGGCGACGTCGAGCACATCGCACCCGCGGGTGGGCTCACCGGCTTTCACTTCACGCGCAATGCCGACCGCATCTGGGCGTATTCGTCTCGCGAGGGTCTCGTCTCGATGCGTTGGGATGGCACCGATCGCCGCGCCCACCTGAAGGTCAAAGGCCGGCCGGCTTCAGGTCGCTCTGATGGGCAAGACGCGTCGCTGATCTTGATGTCGCCCAACGAAGACCGGGCCATCGCGCAGATCGTCAACGACCTCTACGTGGTGCACGTGCCGGTGGTGGGGGGCGAGGCGCCCACGATCAACGTCGGCAACCCGGAGCGTGCTGCATTCCCCGCCCGCAAGCTGACGGTGGTCGGCGGGCAGTTCCCGGTGTGGAGCGCTGACGGCGCCCAAGTGCACTGGTCGATCGGCAACGCGCACGTGGCCCTTGATCTCGAGGCCGAGGAGCCGCTCGAGCGGCGAGTCGAGGTCACCGTTGAGCGCGATTTGCCGCAGGGCGTTGCGGTGTTTCGTGGTGCGCGCGTGATCACGATGCGGGGTGACGAGGTCATCGAAGACGCTGATCTCGTGGTGCGCGGCCATCGCATCGAGGCGGTGGGTGCACGGGGCACCGTTCCGCTGCCTGAGGGCGCTGACATCGTCGATGTGAGCGGGCGCACGATCATTCCCGGATTGGTCGACACCCACGCCCACCTGCGACCCAACTACGTCTTCCATCGCCCCCAGCCCTGGTCGTTTGCTGCCAGCCTCGCATACGGGGTCACGACGACCCGCGATCCTCAGACGTTTACGACCGACTATTTCAGCTACGAAGACATGGTGCGGGCCGGCCGCACGCTCGGGCCGCGCATCTACTCGACCGGGCCGGGTGTCTTTTCGAGCGAAAACGTTGAAGACCTCGACCATGCGCGCGACGTGATTCGTCGCTACGCCGACTATTACGACACCAAGACACTGAAGATGTACGGTGCTGGCAACCGGCAGCAGCGTCAGTGGATCGTGCAGGCTTCGCGTGAGATGGGGCTGATGCCCACAACCGAGGGCGGGCTCGATCTCGAGGTGAACCTCACGATGGCGCAAGACGGCTATTCGGGTACCGAGCACAACCTGCCCGGCATGCCCCTCTTTGACGACGCCGTGCGACTCGTGGCCGAATCGGGCATGGCCACGACCCCGACCGTGCTTGTGACCTATGGCGGGCCGTGGGCCGAGAACTGGTTCTACTCCAAGGAGCGCGTCTTCGAAGACGAAAAACTGCGCACCTTCACGCCCTTTGAAGACGTGCAGCAGCGCAGTCTGCGTCGCCCCGGGCCCACGGGCTCAGGCAGCAACGGATGGTTTCACGACAATCAATATCCGTTCCCGCTGATCGCCGACTTTGTGGATCGCGTGGTCGAGGCCGGAGGGCGCGCCGGGGTGGGCAGCCACGGCCAGCTGCAGGGCTTGGGGTATCACTGGGAGCTCTGGGCGCTCGGCATGGGGCCCGACATGACGCCGCACGAGGCGCTCAAGATTGCGACGTTGGTTGGCGCTGCGGCGCTCGGGCTCGATGACGATCTCGGCTCGCTCGAGGCGGGTAAGCTTGCGGATTTCGTGATTCTCGAGGGCAACCCGCTCGAGAACCTGCGCAACACCAACACGATCGATCGCGTCATGATGAACGGCCGCCTGTACGAGGGCGCGACGCTCAATGAGGTGTGGCCGCGTGCACGGCAGGCCGGGCCGTTCCATTGGCAGCGTGAGCCTGCGATCCCGCAGACACAGGCGGGGGTGCGCTAAGGGGGCAGCCCAGAGCCGGCCGCGTGGGGGTGCGGGGCGAAGGCCGGCAGTTACTCGCCGGGCGTGCCCCAGAGCCCGAGATTCACCCCGCCCTGACGCAGCTCGATGAGCCGTTTAAGGCGGCGGTCGGCCGCGCTAGCGAGTTTGGCTGACGGTGTGATTAGGGTGAGGCCCCAGTCGAAAAAGCGCTCGCGCGCGACCCTGCCCAGGGCGGCGTAGAGGTCACGCAGGGCCGCCTCATCGCCCAGGCGCAGCCCCCAGGGCGGGTTGGTGACGATGAAACCCGGGGCCGCTGCAGCGTGCGGCGGTTGCGCGCTTGAGACGGCGCCGACCTCGAGGGCGATGACGTCTTCGAGGCTGGCGGCCGCGATGTTGGCGCGGGCCGCGGCGATCGCATCGATGTCGCGGTCACGGCCTATGATGGGGGCCGGGGCCGCACAGATCGCGGCCTGAGCCGCCTCACGCAGCCGCATGGCCGCGGCTTGGTGCTCTTCAGAAAACGCGGGGGCGTGCTCCAACGCAAAGGTGCGCGCCAGCCCGGGGGCGCGGCGCGTCGCCATGCGCGCGGCCTCGATCACGATCGTGCCGGTGCCACACATGGGGTCGAGGAGTGGGGTGTCGGGGGCCCAGCCCGACGCGATGAGCAGCGCCGCCGCCATGGTCTCGCGCAGGGGCGCATTGCCCTGCGCGACGCGGTCACCGCGTTGGTGCAGGTGGTCGCCTGAGGTGTCGAGCGAGACGGTGAAGTGGTCGCGCACCGCGCGCACCACGATGCGTGTGGGGGCGCCTCCCGCCGCCGCTTCCACGCCCGCCGCACCCGCACCCACCGCCGTCACGCCTGCCGCCTTGGCCAGCCGCTCGGCGATGCCCTCGGTGTGATAGAGCCGCGACTTGCGGCTGGTCACAGCCCACTCGACTTCGGCGCCGGGGGCGACCCAGGGGCTCCAGTCGATACGGGTCGCACGCTTCTCGAGTTCGGCGAAGTGGGCCGCGCGAAACTCGGCGATGCGCACCAGCACCCGAGAGGCGGTGCGCAGGTGCAGGTTCAGGGCAAACGCGTCGGTCAGCGAGCCCGCGAGGGCGATGCCGCCGGGCTCGATTTTGAGCCCGCTTAGGGCCGGGCTGGGGGCCGGACTTGGGGTCGCGCTGGGCGCCGCGCCGGGGGCCGGGCCAGAGGCGGCATCCCCAGAAATTGCGGCGACTTCATGCGCCGTGATCGCCTCGAGCCCCGGGGTGGTCGCGACGAAAAGGGAATGCGGGCTCAAGCGAAGCGCTCAGCGATTCTTGCGGCGGTCTTTGGCCTCGTCATCGAGCAGCCCGCCGAGCAGCACGCTCACGAAGCTGATCACCAAGCTGCCCAGCAGCGCTGAGCCAAATCCCGAGACGCGCAGGGCATCGACGAGCACCGCTGTGAGGCCGAGCAGGGCCGCGTTGATGAACAGGGTGAACAGCCCGAGCGTGATCAACAACAGGGGCAGACTGAGCAGCAGCAGCACCGGCTTGATCAGCGCGTTGACGACGCCAAAGACGAAGGCGACGAAGAGCGCGGTGCCGAGACCTCCCTCAAGAGCAATCCCGGGCACCATCCATGCAGCAGCTGACAGCGCGAGGGCATTGACGAAGAGTCTGATGAAAAAATTGCGCATTGAAATGCTTGGAATGGGGGCGGCGTGTTGAGTTGGGTCGCGACGATGCTACGTTAGACCCGCTCCGCGCGTGACAGTTCGCGTGAAACGCTGCGCGGCGGGCCGGCAGGTGCAATATTCACGACATCTGAAGTTCACGACAATCGAAGTTCAACCGCGGCGGCGGCGCCCCCCCCCGTCATCCGCCCAACACAGTTGAGTCGCGTCATGATCGTGCCAACCAAAGATCTGTTCCGCGTTGCCTACGGCCGCTTTGCCTGCGGGGCCTACAACATCAACAACATGGAACAGGCCCTGGGCCTGTTTGAGGGGCATCGGCGCTCGCAGGCGCCGTTCATCGTGCAGCTCTCCAAGGGCGCGCGCTCCTATGCCAATGCGTCGATGCTTGAGGCGATCATTCGTCAGGCTGGCGAGCTCTACCCGGACCTGATCTTTGCCGTGCATCTCGATCATGGTGATGAAGAGACGTGCTATGACGCGATCGACTCAGGCTTTTACAGCTCGGTCATGATTGATGCGTCGCATGAGCCATTTGATGAAAACATCGCGATCACGCGCCG
>CAYVPD010000143.1:0-4748 GCA_964453545.1 uncultured Gemmatimonadaceae bacterium | reverse complement strand
TCGAAGTTGCCAAACTGACCAGCGATTCCCGTGCCCGTTGCCTTCACAAAGGCCTCTTTGCAGGTCCACAGCACCGCCCGCCGCTCGGGCAAGAGCTCCGAGGCTACCGTGGCCAGCTCGGTACGCTCGCCCTTCGAAAAAAAACGCTCGACCAGGCTGGCCCCGGTAAAGCGCTCGATGCGCTCTGCATCAATGCCGACCGCCGAAATACCCGTGCCCCCCAAGGCTACGGCGACCAGCGCGCGCCAACCTCCAGGCACGTTCAAGTCGACCGTGTGCGTCAAGTTGAAGGCGGGACCGTCACGGTCGGCTAGACGAGGCTTGCCTCTCTGATCCAGTACGATGGGTACCTCGTGAGGCGGCATGCCCCCAAGCGCCTGCGCCAGCATAGCCCGAATCTCAATACGGGCCGCGGCGAAGGCCCACGCATCGGCGACGTGCCCGAAGCGGTTGACTCGCTCTCGCTCGTCGACCGACAACGCGGGGTGTGCCGACCACCGGCTCAAGCGCTCCTCTGCTAAGGGCGAGGTCTCTGCAGAAGTACCCTCAGCCAGAAGCCACCCGACATCGACACCGTCAATGCGCGTCTGGTGCGCCTGTCGCTGCCGAATAGCGATCGCCGAGTGAGTCACGCCGACCGCGCCACGTGGAGGTCACGCTCAGCAGATCTTGTCGTTGCGGCAGTTGCCCCAGTGCAGTTGTCGCAGGTACCACTCGATGCGCTCGAGGGTGTCGAGCGACGCAGGCGGATTCTGAAGCACGGCAGAGACATTGACCGATGTCGTCAGGGGAACGGTGGCCGCGACGGATGAAGGTCGCAACCACGTGCCAAGCAGATGACCCCAGAGGCCAATCGCGATAAGAAACAGCAGAATTTTCGTGGTTCGGTCAGTCATGGCAAGACTCTTGCTCAGAAGGAGGCGGGGTTGCGCGAGGCGCGCACCACCCCAAGTTTGCGCCCCCCGCGACACGGTGGTTGTCGGGACGGGCGCTGACTCACTCCTATCACCTGAATCTGACGGGCGGCAAATCTTGAAGACGAAGCGAAGCTGGAGTTACCGGGCCGGTCGGCGGCCCAATTCAGTGATTGTCGAAGAGCGGGTGCCTGGTGGACCCTTGTATGTTCGTGTGTGGGACAATTCCGCGCGTAACGGCACTGGAAACTGGATCCGTCGATCGCTGGGGCACCGCGACCGTGATCAGGCCGTGGCCTACGCAAGGCAGCACGCCGACCAGCTGGCGCGAGCGATTATCGACCGATCGGCCTTCGCCTCAGGCACCTGAGCGCGTCTTGCCCGGCTGTAGCAGGCCGTGTAGCCTTTGAGCATGAATGAGCGACGATCGGCCAGCGAGACTTCACCGCAGAGTTCCCTACGGTTCACCGTGCGCAACGCGGCACTCGGTGCAGCTGGGCTCGCCTGCCTGGTATTTGGGTACGCGCTGTTGGCGGGAGGCTCGACCACAGCGGCCCCACTCCTGCTCGTTCTGGGCTACGTCGTGCTGATTCCCGCCGCCCTGATTGCCTGATCGTCAGCACTGCCGATACAACGGGAGTCGTTTTACGGCGAACGCCATTTGGGTTCTACTGGGCGTCGCAGCAGGACTGACCCTCATCTTCGGGGCGATTCGAGCCACGTCGGCCGTCGGTCGAGGCCCTGACTTCGTGAGGCGGATGCTCGTGATCTTCGGTGCGTTCATCGCTCTCGCTTCGATTCCACTTCTCGCTGGCACTTGAACTCATGACGGCTTCGCTCCGGGTCTTTGCGCTCCTTGTGGGCTGGCTCACCGCCCTTCCCCTTGGGGTGCTTGCGCACGCCACGCAGAGCTCCGGTGACGCCACGACAGGCCGCTCCGAGACGACGGTGACCGTGCGCGGAGTCGTGCGCGATCAAGAGACGGGGGCGGCGATCCCCGATGTCATTCTCAGAATCACCGGCACGCAGGGCTCGGCGGCCTCTGATGCCTCGGGGCGCTTCTCGCTGTTCTCGGTGCCCCGCGGTGCTTGGCAGCTTGAGGCCACCCACGCGGCCTACGCTTCACTCGTAACTGACGTCGATCTCACCGGGCCGGAAGACGTCGACCTCGAGTTGAAGATGCAGTCGAAGAGCTTTGAACTCGACGCGTTGGTCGTTGAAGCCGATACGCGCTCTGAATTGGAGCGCCGATCCACGGGTGCGAGCTACTGGGAGGTCGACCGCTCGGAGATCGAGCGCGCGATCGGCACCAGTCGCCACATGGGTGATCTGATTCGCCAGACGATTCCGGGGCTGCGCCTGCGGCAGGCCAACAATCTCAGCCTTGCGGACATCTGCTTGGAGTTTCGGGCCGCTGGATCCCTTTCGATTGTGAACTCGCGGCCCTGCAACCATCCCCGAGTCTTCGTCGATGGCGTGCCGATCTCTGATCCGCAGTACTTCTATGGTTCGACGGGGCTGGAGAACCTTGAACGCATTCAGGTCATTCCGCCGGGTGATGCCGGGACACGGTTTGGTGCAGGCTCGCTCTACGGCGTGATCTTGGTTGAGACACGGCGTCCTGGGCCGAGGCGCAACACGGCCTTTGAAGAACTCGCCCCCCGAAACTTTGACTGGAGCCTGGACCCGCAGGGCCACCCGCTCGCCAAGTCTCTGAGCTACGCGACACTGGGCAATGCCGTTGGATTGGCCGCAGGCATCGCGGTCGCACGCCAGTGCATCGAGGTCGCCGACCGGCAGATTCGAGGTGGCTGCGGGACGCTGAATACGGCACTGGCCGCTGGGTTTGCGATCCTGAGCCCTGCGGTTGCTTCAGCACTGGGGGCTCGGCTCGGGGGAACGACCGCTACGTCAAAGGGCCGCCTCTTGCCCGCGGCCCTTGGTGCTGGCTTGGTGCTTGTGCCTGGCTACGCGTTCTCCCTCTCGACCGTCGGCGAAGGCAGCGAAACCGTGCAGACCGTCGGGTCGGTGATGCTTGTGGCGGGAGTGCCGCTGGCCTCGGCCCTGCTCGACCGCCTGTACCGAAAGCTGCGCTGACCGCTCGTCAGCCTACAAACGTAAAGAAGTTGAATACGTACCGCAGTGATCCACCTCGTGACATCGTAGCCGACTGATCGTACGGCGGCTGTCCGCTGTCCAGGTTGACTTGCAGCCGAACGTTGGCAGACTCCTCTGCCGGATTCGATAGATCGACGAGAATGCTGGCGGTCTCGTTCAGCGTGACGTCGCGCGACCAGGGAAGAGTCGACACATTGATGGTGTCGGCCGAATGTATGGTCTGCGCCCGCTGACCGGTGACCTGATTCAGTGTTTCAGTGAAGTCGGTCGAAATGATGAGGCGCAGCGGAACGGTGGTCGACCCCGAAACCGCAACCGAAGCCTGGGTAGGCATGCGATCCGTCTCGGTGCTGCTGCTCGAGCAAGCCGCGACCATAATCGCCATGCAGAATACCACGGCCGTGCGCGCGTAGTTGTAAGAGTGGCGCATTTCACTTGATTTGTTTGAGAAGAAGAGGCCTCCGTGACAATCAGGGCGCAGACACCGCTGTCGTCAAGCACCTCGATCTACCGACTCGCCTGCCTGCTCGTCGTGGGTAATGCGGCGTGCACGGTCTCGCCGCCTCCTGAGGCGGCGATTCACGCTGACCCCGGTCGGCCTTTGCCCGGCCTCTCGGCGCTCCATGTTGCTCGCTTCGATGAGGGCGCTCGTGTTTTTGCACGACAATTTTCGCCCGATGAGGGGCTGGGCCCGCGCTTCAATGAAAACGCATGCAGTGCCTGTCACACATTTCCGACCGATGGCGGCACGGGCGAGACGTCGGTCCGGCGCATCTCGCGAACGTTGGAAGACGGCCGCTGTGATCTACTCCCTGAGTATTCGGGCAGCAATCTGCGCATTCAGGTCACCCCTGCATTTGCCGCTTCAGGGGGGCGGCCCGAACGAGATCTGTCGCGGGGCACGCACACGGCGATCTTCACGATTCCGTTCATCTACGGTGCTGGCCTTCTGGAGGGCATTCCCGAGTCTGTGCTACGAACCCTGGAAGACCCAGATGATTCCGACCGTGATGGCATCTCTGGGCGACTGGGGCATGACCCTGCCGGGCGCCCGGCGCGCTTTGGGCGCAAGGGTGATATCGCGACCCTCGACGACTTTGTCGACAGTGCCTTTCGGCAAGAGATGGGGCTGACGACGCATGTCACTCCTGATGAGAGGGCCGCAGGTCTTGTACCTGGGATCGTGCCGCACAGCTCATCGGGCAGCACCCCTCATATGGCTTCAGTTGACCCGGCGGAAGAGCCCGAAGTGTCAGAAGACGCATTCGAGGCTGTGGTCGACTACCTTCGGTTCCTCGCCCCGCTGTCCCCCCGGCCGGTGACCTCGCCCGAAGAGATCGAGGGGCAGCGGCTCTTTGACAGTCTTGGGTGCGCCGCGTGCCACGTGCCGTCGCTCCCGACCATGGTCCCCACCTCGGTTACAGACCATCTGGCCGACGAGCTTGGCGTTGCCGAGGTCCAACCGGTTGTCGCCCTGTACTCCGATCTCTTGCTGCATGATATGGGCGCTCAGCTCGAGGGCACCTGCGGCCCGGACGCGACGACGCGTGAGTACCGCACGGAGCCCCTGATGGGCCTTCGATGGCGCAAGAGTTTTCTTCATGACGGGCGTGCCGGACGGGTCATGGATGCGATGATACCGTATTTCACAGTTGCGTTTGCCGTTATGGGGATGGTTTTTTTGAGACCTTAAAATATCATCAGGGACGCATTCAG
>CAYVPD010000142.1:0-4763 GCA_964453545.1 uncultured Gemmatimonadaceae bacterium | reverse complement strand
TTCGGCTGGGCGGGGGTTTGTGCGTTGGTTGGGGGTAGCGGCTATCCTGCGAAAGTGCTTTTTCCGTCGTCTGTTTGTCGATGTAGCGAAAAACCACGGAGGCGATGGCATGCTGGATTATACGCTGTAAGTCTATGCACAATATCGTCTTACGGTTGTCGCGCACGTTAAATCGCAGCAGGTCCGCAGTTTGCCCGATGGGGTGGCGTTCGATGCCGCGCTGTGCGGCCGTGCCGAAGGCCAATCTTCGATGCACGAGCGTTTCAACCACATCAGGGAAAAGCCACGATGAGAAAGCTTCACAAGCTGCTCATGGCTGCGCTGGTAATTGCGCCTCTCACCGCGTGTGATGAGGGCAATGACACCATCGCGCCAGCCCCGCCGGCTCCTGCGATCGGTACCGTTTCCGGTACGGTTGCAGTTGAGGGTACGGGGGTTGCCGGGATCACCGTTCAGTTGGCGGGCGCTTCGGCGGCCTCGACCACGTCAGGATCGAACGGTGCGTTTTCGTTTGCCAACGTTGTTGAGGGCAACTACTCGGTGACCATCAGCGGCATCTCGGGCGACTATGCGTTCGCCACGACGAGCCAGACGGTGACCATTAACACGAACGGTCAGACGGCCACGGCCGACTTCAACGGTTCGTGGGTTCGCACCGCTTCGGTGCTCGTGAGCGTTGAGCGTGCCGATGGTTCAGGTGTGGCCACGACGGTGACGCTTGCTGGCGATGGTGCCAGCCAGTCGCTGGGCACGAATGCGCAGGGTGCGGTGACGTTTGGTGGCCTGAAGAAGGGTGCCTACACGGTCACGATCCCGGCCATCGACGGCTTTTCAACGACGACGGCCAGCGTCACGCTTGGCACGGGCCAGGCCGCGCAGGTGAACTTCGTCGGCGAGCGCGAGCTGTTGCCGCCGGAGGTCTCCGTCGCCTCGATTTCGGACGCCGACGGCTCCTCCAACTATGCTCAGAGCGTTGATAACATCACCGGTGCTGTGGACGTTCAGTTGAACGTTCGTCCGAACGGCAACACGCTGACCTCGGTCGAGCTGTGGCTGCTGCAGGAGAGCACGGGCGACATCTACCGTGTGGGCCGTCAGCGCTTCGCGACGACGGCGGGTCCGCTTGCAGCGGGCGAGGATGTGGCTGAGGTGACGTTCAGCCTGAAGCCCGGCTTGCTCTATCGCCGTGATGGTTCGCATCCGTCGGTGGAAAAGCTCGGCGACGATGGTTTCGCTGCCTTGGCGGCCGATTCCACGCGCCCGTACCACCCGATTCTGGTGGATGGGGACTACGAGCTTCACGGTGTCGTGACGGTGGCCGAGTCTGAGGACACGTACAACGCGATCGTCGATATCAAGCTCAACAGCATTTCGAGCCTCAGCACTTCGGCCCTTGATCTGGGCCTGCGCTCGGATCATGCGATCCTGCGTGTTGAGACCGACAACACCGATTGGCTCGATCCGGTATCGGGTGAATACTTCCCGAACTCGCTGGTGCACACGACCACAGGTCTGTTGTGGCATTCCGGCGACGTGATCGTGGATGCTTATCCCGTCATGTTCTCGGCTCCGTACAACCCGAACGATCCGTCGATCGCTCAGCTCTCGCTGAACCTGACGGACAATGCTGCTAACCCGGTAACCATTCTCGGTGCGGGTGCAGTCACGAAGGCCGCCGCGAAGTTCAACGCGGACGGTTCGGCCACGTTTGTCGTGTGTGAGAACTCGGCTGCCGCGGCTACGCTCGCTTTGGCGAAGTCGAACGCTGGCGGTTCGTGTGACGCGCTGTTCGCTACTCGCAGCGATGATGACATCCAGGCAAATCTGTCCACGGTTACGAAGTTCGGTCAGCCTGGGTTCTCGACGGCCCTCACGTGGTTCGAGGATCTGTTCTCGGGTACTGCTGACAATTTCCGTCTCGACAACGTGTCGCCGACGGCTGCCGCCATCTTCGTGGAGACTGTGGCTGGGGTTGTTTCAAAGTCACCGGGTGGTAAGATCCCCCATCCTGGTAACGTGAAGACGGGGACGACCGCCGTACCGACGTCCGACTTCTTGCGCACGGCCTCTCCGGCGGGCGCGAACTCGATCGGCTGGTTTACGCACGCCGACGTGCTCGATGCGCTGGTAGACGATGCTGCGATCACTGACGCAGATATCGGTCTTCCCGGAACGTCAGCAACCCGCCCGAGCCTGATCTATGTGGCGGGACCGGATAACACCAAGACGACGGTGGCTTCCATCATCGCGTATGCGGATACGTCGGGTGTGATTGCCACTACCGTGAAGGCCTCGGATCTCCCGGCAGAGACGGACAACGCTGTGCTCGTGAGCGCAGGCTCGGCGGCGGGTTCGCCGCTGTCGGACGCCGAGACGGACTATGCGATTACCGCTCGTAACTGGGACCTCTTCGGTAACTTCGTGAATGCCTCGAACTACGGGCTCCTTGGCGTAGACAACATGGCGCCGATTTTCACGAATGCGGCAGGCACTGCAGCCGCTACCCCGAAGGACCCGACGTTGTATGCTCCGGCCGCAAACTTCGTTGGAGACTCGATCGCCACGGTCTACAACACCTATGAGGCAACGCTTAGCTTCCCGGATACCACCGACACCTCGACTGACTACGGCGCCATCAACGCGGCGACCGTTAAGCAGGCTGGCCAGTATGCTGGTCAGTTCAGCGAGACCGGCCAGGGCTTTGCGGGCATCGCTGGTATGCTCATGGAGTTCTGGGAGAACGGAAACGGTACTGTCGCCGGCACGAGCACATGGGATTTCGATGGACTATCCGGGTCGATTCCTGAGCCGTTCCTCATGAATCTGGCCGGTTCAACCGGGGCTGACGGTAATGCCATCGTTGCGGCTGGTACGGCCGCGGATGGCTACCGCGACAATCGCCTCTACATCTACGACCGTGCCGGTAACGGTGCGATCGACAACTCGGCCTCGGAGTACATCGCCGACAAGAGTGCTCCGTTCGTCAACGTGCCTTCGGCGCCTGGTGGGCCGTTCACGTACAACACGGCCTACAGCTGGTCGGCCACGGTTGGCGACTCAGTGGACTTGAGCCGCGGAAACGTCGGTTTCCGCTACGCTCTGGGCACGGTAGGTATCACCGGCGCTGACCTGACGCCGGCCGCGGTTGTCGCTCCGCAGAACGGGTTCGTGCTGCCGGTTGCAAACACATCGTTTGCGGCCTTCGGTTCGGCCGCCATTGTGAAGAGCTCTACGCTGTCTCTTTCCAACGTGATTCCGTGCCTCTGGCAGTTCGATGAGGTCGGTCTGGCGGGCGCGGCCCCAGTACTGCCTGGTGCCGCCGTGGTCACGGTTTGGGATCACGCGAGCCGGTACGGCTTGGTTGGGCAGAATTCGGCCGTCATCGCCACCGGTGCCGCAGCGGCGACGTGGTGTGGGACGGCAGCTACCCCCACCGGAAGCTATAAGGTGGCGACTGACCTGAAGCCGGCACTGTTGCCGGCTGCAGCGGCGAGCAATTGGAACTTTAGCTTGGTGTCCAGCAAGCCGACGATCGCGTTGTCAGGCGCGACTGGGGTCTTTGTTCCCAATGTGGATATGGCCAATGTCGACCTTTACTACCTTGACATTGCTGGGCGCCCCGTGCTCATGGAGACGAGCGCCTCGGATTGGTCCCTTACTGTGACTGACTCGGGCGTAGGTAACGGCCGGGAATACGTCTATACGTTCAATGGGACCCTGCCGGCCGCGAAGGATCGTATCGATGGTGATGTGCTTACTGCGGCCGCTACCATTAACGGTACGGTTGGTGGGTACTTCTTCACGTACACGAGTGGCGGAACGATTCTGCTTTGGGACAACTCGGTAAATTAAGTTTGCAGTTTCAAGGCTGAGAGCAGGGGCTCACGAGCTCTATGCTTCTCGATAGGTAACACGGCCCCCGTCCAGCTTCGGCTGGGCGGGGGTTTGTGTTTTTGGGGGGGCAAGGCTGCGGCCTGAGGCGCTGGCACCTGCGTGTGGGCAGAGCATGCGCTGTGGAACCCTGCCGAGCTTCCGGGGTCTCTGCGGGACGTTGCAAGCACGGGGCGTTAGGGGTGAGCTGTGTAAAAGAGTTGGCGAGGCGACATCCTTCAGTGATTTCGCCGTTGTCCTACGGTGCGAGGGGGGAAACTCCTGACCGTTTTGTTTACTTTTCTGTTACATTTTGCAGTTTGGGGTGTGGCATTGCGCCCCTACCTTTATGCGTCTCAGAAAACGGCGGCCTTTTTGCGTGGGTGTCCGACATGACACTGGGCAGCATCTGCTCGAACAACTTTGGATATTACCCGGCAGCTTCGGCTTGGCGGGGCGAGCTTTTGCACACCCAGTTCCATGATCGTACCCAGGGCCACCTTGAAGATTTGGCGAGGGGCGTTCTTCACCAGAAGAGCCGCCCCTTTTTCGTTGCGCGCGCCTCGCATGAGAGCGGCGTATCAGGGGTCGGCTGTCTCCGACCAATCCACAGGAGGAACTCCCAATGAAGAAGCTGTGTCTGCCTGCGGTGCTGGCGGCGCTGCTCGCCTTTGGCGGTTCGCCCGCTGAAGCACAGACCGCTGGCACCATCACCGGTCGCGTCACCTCAGAGGGTCAGACCCTCGCGGGCGCGCAGGTGGTTGTGACCGAGTCGTCGGGTGCGCAGTTTGGCGCGCTTGCCGGAAGCGATGGTCGCTACACGATTGCCAATGTGCGCGCGGGCCGCTACACGGTCACGGCGCAGATCATCGGATTCCAGTCGGTGACGCGTA
>CAYVPD010000141.1:0-4784 GCA_964453545.1 uncultured Gemmatimonadaceae bacterium | reverse complement strand
GAGACCGGCTACGGCAGTGCGTGGCGTGACCCGACGGACCCCGATGGCATCACGGGTGATTTCGGGCGTCGCATTGCCCTGAAGTACACCGATCCGTCGTCGGAATGGGTACCCTCTCCCGGCATTTTTCTGCCCTGGCGCCTGCCCGACGATCCCGACATGGGGGCCTGTGAGGGCATGGGGGGCGGGGGTGGAGCCCAAGGCGCGTCGGGCTTTCGCAATAACATCTGCGCCTGCAACCAGAGCCAGATCGAGCTCGGTGTCGACTACGATCTGGAGCCCGGCAACATGGTAGGGCCCACGTGGCAGGGCATCACCAATCTCGTCGATCAAGACCCCTATGCCTATTGGGATCCAACTGCCGATGGAGGGCGCGGGGGTGTGGCGCAGTCTGACTTAGGCGACAACTGGATCAACAGCCCGCGGATTGTCAAAGTCGCCCTCTTCGAACCCGGCCAGGTTTCGGGGTCGGGCATGCAGTCGGTGCAGTTCAACAACTTCGCACTGCTCTTCATCGAGGGTCAGGCCAACCGCACGGACCCGGTGGTTGGTCGATTTCTGTACTACGTGACCGGCGACGATGACAGCGGAGACACCACGGGCTCCCTCGCGCTCTTCGTGCGGTTGGTGGAGTGAGAGCCATGAGCCCGTGTGTGACTGTGCATACCGTCGTCGCCGAGGGTGGAGAGCTTCAGGCCCTTGTTCCCGAGCTGCACCGCCGCTTGGAGGGCATGGCGACGCTACAGCTGAGGCCTCGCCCAACAGCGGCCAGCGGCGCCGAGCCCGACACCTCGGCCGTGGCGCCCACAGCCAACGGCGCCACGCTGATTCTTGCCGAATTCGGCGACCAGTCGCCGCAAGATCTCATCGAACGGGTTCGTGCCTGGAGGGCGTCGCCAAGTCGCCCCGAGATCGTGGTCGCCGGACCCGTACCGCCCCCCGAAGCCCTGATCGACCTGATGCGGGCAGGGGTCGGGGAATTTCTGCCGTACCCGCTGAATGAAGCCGAAGTCGAAGGCGCCCTCAAGCGAGCGATTGAGCGCTCGGGCACGGCCCGTGTAGCCCGTCCCCGCTCCGCTCGCATGACCGCCGTGTTCTCGTCAACCGGTGGTGTTGGCACGAGCACCGTAGCCGTCAATCTGGCACTGGCCCTGCAAGCGATTGATGTGGGCCCGCTGCTGTTGATCGACCTGTCCCTGCCCGGCGGGGGGTGTGAGGCCCTGCTCGACCTCTCGCCCCGATACGGTGTCAGCGATCTGATTCGCAATCTCGAGCGCCTGGATCTGAGCCTACTGCGCTCGTACGTGACCGAGCACCCGTCAGGCATCGCACTGCTTGGCTCCCCCCGAAGCGAACTCGATGCCGAGTCGATCACGCCCGAGCAGGTCTCTGCCCTGATCAAGGCGGTCAGCCCCCATTATCCGACCGTTATCGTCGACGCCGGTGGCGCCGTGGTGCGGCGCATGCTCCCGGTTCTGCGCGACGCCGACCAACTCGTGCAGGTGCTGACGCCCTCAATCACCTGTCTGCGCAACGCCCGACGCCATCTGCCGGTGCTGGAGCAACAGGTGCAGGACCTGCGTGCACGCACGCTCACTGTGCTCAACCGCAGCGATCCTGACATTGCCATCGGCGCCCTGGAAGTGCGCAGGGCACTCGGGCTCGAGGTCAACACTGAACTACCTCTGGACCTGGAGCTGCAGCGCCGCGCTGCCGAGGGCGGTCACCCTTCGGCCCTGGCAAGCGGCTCACCCTTCGGACGCAGCCTTCGGCGCCTTGCCGAAGACCTCTCGCAGCGCCGAGCCATGCTGGGCAAGTCCACCGATGACAGCGCGTCGCAGCACAACGGCCTGATCGACCGGTTCTTCAGAGGCCGTCAGCCAAATAAAGCCTCTTCGCCCTCCTCGAGACCGAGCCCTTTGCCATGACGGAACTCAAGATGACCGAACCCAATCGACCGGCTCGCACCGATCTGGGCAGCATTCGCAGTCGTGTGCATCGGGAGGCCATGGAACGCCTCGACCTCAAGGGTCTCTCGCAGCTCGACCCGTCGCAGGCCGATCGCCTGGTGCGCGACGTGATCGGTGAGTTGCTGGAGCGCCAGGCGGTCGCCCTGACCTATGACGAGCGGGATCGCATTGTCGGCGAAGTGATCGACGAGATCTTCGGGCTCGGGCCGCTCGAGCCCCTCATGCATGACCCTGAGGTGTCTGATGTGCTGGTCAACGGGCCCGATCGAGTCTATCTGGAGCGACGCGGCAAGCTGGAACTGACCGACGTGCATTTCGAGAGTGAGGCGCACCTGCTGCAGGTGATCGACCGTATCGTCTCGGCCGTGGGTCGGCGCATCGACGACTCGATGCCCATGGTCGACGCCCGCCTGCCCGACCGCTCGCGCGTGAACGCCATCATTCCCCCGCTCGCCGTCGACGGGGCCCATCTCTCGATTCGCAAGTTCAAGCGCGACACGCTGTCGGGTGCCGACCTGATGCGCGAGGGCACACTCAACGCCCCGATGCTCGAACTGCTACAAGGTGTGGTTCGCGCCCGCCTCAATGTGCTGGTCTCGGGCGGTACCGGCTCGGGAAAGACGACGCTGCTCAACATTCTCTCGTCGTTTATTCCGGAAACCGAGCGTGTGATCACGATCGAAGACTCGGCCGAGCTGCAGCTTCAGCAACCTCACGTGGTACGCCTTGAAACCCGGCCACCCAACATCGAAGGCGAGGGCGCGGTGACCCAGCGCATGCTGGTGATCAATTCGCTGCGCATGCGCCCGGATCGCATCATCGTGGGCGAGGTGCGCGGTGCTGAGGCCGTCGACATGCTGCAGGCCATGAATACCGGGCATGACGGCTCACTGACGACCCTGCATGCCAACAGTCCGCGCGACGCCCTGTCCCGCCTGCAGACCATGGTGTCCATGGCCTCGCTCGGAATTCCCGATCGCTCGATTCGCGAGCAGATCTCGTCGGCGATCGACGTCGTAGTGCACCTGGCGCGTCTGTCCGACGGCTCCCGCAAGATTTTGCGCATTGCCGAGATCGTCGGCATGGAAGGTGAGGTCATCACTATGCAAGATCTGTTCGTCTTCGATCGCAAGGGTCTTGCTGACGATGGCCGGGTGCTGGGCGAGTTCCGCTCAGCCGGCATTCGCCCCCGCTTCGCCGATCGGCTTGAGCGCTACGGTGTGCGCCTCTCTGAGCTGCTCTTTGCCAACGGCACGAACGACGATGACATCGGGGGCACCTCATGGTCGAGCTGAGCCCGCAGGAGCAGGTCATCGTCCTGCTCTTCGCGTTCTTCACCGCCATCTTCCTCACGACGAGCGGCGTCATTTTCTGGGATGCCGTTCAGGCCCGACGGCTGCAGCGCAATGTGCAGCGTCGCATCGCAGGTGCGGCACCCGACAGCATCGGCACACGCATCGACGCGCTGCGTCGGCAGGAGCCTGACGATCGGCTGAGCCAGACGCTCGCCTCGTGGCCGGGTGTCGCCGATGTACGGCTGCTGTTGGCCCGGGCCCGTCTCGACTGGACGCCCGCGGTTTTCCTGGCCGTGAGCCTGCTCGCTTCAGCCTCCCTCGCCGCACTGGCGGGCGCGCTCTCCCGCTCACTTGCTGCCTCACTGCTTGCGGCTCTGCTTGGCGCCTTGCTGCCGTGGCTCTACGCCCGCTGGCGGTGGCACCGCAACCTGCGCCGATTCGAGGCCGAGTTTCCCCAGGCGATGGATCTGATCGCGCGTGCGGCCCGGGCCGGACATCCGCTGTCGGCCGGCATCACCATGGTGGCCGACGAAGGGCTCCCGATCGTCAGCGATGAGTTCCGAAGGGTCTCTGATGAGATCCGTTTCGGGCTTCCCCAAAGCGACGCGATGCTGTCTCTCGCCGACCGCATGGACCTCATGGACGTGCGCATCTTCGTGACCGCAGCGCTGATCCAGCGCGAGGCCGGCGGCAATCTGGCCGAGGTGCTCGACAACATCGCTGAAACCGTTCGCACGCGCTTCGCACTGCGACGTCAGCTGCGCGTTTTCACCGCCCAGGGCCGACTCAGCGGCATGGTGCTGGCCCTACTTCCCTTTGCCGTCGCTTCGGCCCTTTTCCTGATCGATCGCGACTACCTGGGCCTGCTCGCAACGCATCCCGCGGGTCGCTCGATGGTCTTTGGTGCGCTTGGCCTTCAGCTGATCGGCCTCGTGTGGATCCGACGCATCGTCAACATCGATTTCTGAGAATGCCCCTCATGCTTCTGCTGACCATCTCTGCCGCCGCGCTCAGTGCGGCACTCGCCGTGTTTCTGGTTGCCGACATGGCACTCGGACGACCCGCTCAGCTCAATCGGCGTCTCGCCGAAATCCAGGTGCTTGGGGCCGACCCCTCGAGTCTGGGTGAGCGTCGGCGCAGGCAGCGCCGATCGGCCCGTGTTCAGAGGCTCATCGCACGTCTTGGGCGACTGCGCGCCAGCGACTCGAGCGCTGAGGGGCGACTGACGACACGGCTTGTGCAGGCCGGGTTTGATTCGCCCAATGCCATCACCCTATACCTCGGCACACAGGTCGCTGCAGCGGCGCTGCTGGCACTCGTCGCCGGCGTAATCGGCGGTGCCCGGCAAGCTCCCACCGCACTGACCGTCGGCCTGATGCTCTATGCCGCAGCTGTGGGCTGGCTACTGCCCTGGCTCTGGGTGCAGATGCGGCTGCATCGCCGCCAGCGCGAGATCCGCCGCGTGCTGCCTGATGCGATCGACTTGCTCGTGGTCTGCGTCGAGGCCGGCCTCGGGCTG
>CAYVPD010000140.1:0-4809 GCA_964453545.1 uncultured Gemmatimonadaceae bacterium | reverse complement strand
ATGAGGAATATTATAGTATTTTTGATCCTCAGGATTTTGAATTACCCCATCTTGCAGGCCGCCGACATTTTGCTGTATAAGGCTGAGGCTGTGCCCGTCGGAGAAGATCAGCGGCAGCATCTCGAGCTCACCCGCGAAATCGCGCGCAAATGGAATGCCGCCTACGGCGAGGGCTTCTTTCCGGAGCCCGAGGCGCTGATCAGCAAGGCCGGGCGCATCTTGGGGCTCGATGGCGATGCCAAGATGAGCAAGTCGGTCGGCAACACCGTGGGCATTTTGGCCGAGCCCGACGAGATCTGGGCCCGGGTGCGCACTGCGGTGACTGACCCGCAACGCGTGAAGCGCAACGACCCCGGACGGCCCGAAGTCTGCAATGTGTTCACGCTGCACGGGCACTTCACCGATGCGGCCACAATCGAGCGCATCTCCGGCGAATGCCGCGCGGGTGAGATTGGCTGTGTGGACTGCAAGAAGCTGCTCGCCGAGAGCATTGCCGATCACTTTGCCCCCATGCGGGAGCGGGCGGCACACTATCGGGAACGCCCTGATGAGATCCGCGACATTCTCGACGACGGTGCCCGCAGGGCGCGCGAGATCGCTCGCGAAACCATCGCCGAGGTGCGCGAAATGATGGGGCTGGACTGGCGCAGCGCGGTGGCGCAGCGCACTCTGCAGGGCTGAAACGACAGCGTTCTACAACCGTTGACCTACTGAGGATGCCGCTCATGGCCCAGATCGACCTCTCTGGTGTGTTCGTTCCGACCGCTACGCCTTTTGGGACTGACGGCGAACTTGATCTGCAGGCCAACAGTGCCAATCTGCGCCGCTGGGCCGATCAGGGTGTGGCCGGTGTCGTGATCGGCGGCTCAACCGGCGAGGCCCTGTTTCTCGACGAGGCCGAGCGCCGGGCGGTCTGGCAGGCGTCGGCCGATGAGGTTGGCGACCGCCTGACCGTTGTCGCCGGGACCGGCACCGAGTCAACCCGCAACACCATCGCGTTTTGCCGAACCGCTGCGGCCGCAGGCGCCCACGCTGTGCTCGTGCAGCCCCCGGCCTTCTTCAAGGGCGCGATGACGCATGAGGCCTTGGCCACGCACTACACCGCGGTGGCCGATGCATCGCCGGTGCCGGTGATTGTCTATCAGGTGCCGCTGCGCATGAGCACCCTCGACCTGTCGACCGAGCTCGTGGCCGAGCTCTCGCAGCACGAAAACATCGTCGGCATCAAAGACTCGCGCGGGCAGATCGCTACGGTTGAGGCGCTCGTCGCTGCGGTGCAGCCCGGTTTTCAGATCATGGTTGGCAGCGGTGCGCTCTGGCTCGAAGCGCTTCAGAAGGGGGCCGTTGGCGCCATTCTCGGGCTCGCCAACTTTGCGCCAGAAGGGTGTGTCGCGATCCATCGCGCCTGGCAGGCCGGTGACCTCGCCGCCGCCGAGGCCGAGCAGGCCCGCATGGCCCCGCTGCACAATCAGATCGTGGGCGTCATGGGTGTGGCCGGGGTCAAGGCCGCACTCGACCTGATCGGCATGCACGGCGGTGCTCCACGCCCGCCGCTCCACCCGCTCGCCGCCGAGCGCCGCGAGGCCGTACGCGCCCTTCTTGCTGAGGCGGGACTGGTCTGAGAGATCGCTCAGACGCTGATTGACGACGGCGCCGGTCGGATCTAGCTTTTCCTAAAGGATGCAGCAAACACGCGGCCCGCCCCGGCGGGTCGTTTGTTTTTGAGGCCCGCCCCATCGGCGGGCCTTTTCATTTTGTGGAGCCAGATGCATGACGCGTGATTTCGATTGGCGGCCCAGCGGAACGTGCACCGTGATCGTCGGATGCCAGTGGGGCGATGAAGGCAAGGGCAAGATCGTCGATGTGCTTGCCGAAAATGTCGACGTCGTCGCCCGCTATCAGGGCGGCGCCAACGCCGGCCACACCGTGCACGTGGGCGACAACGAATTCATCTTGCATCAGATCCCGTCGGGCATTTTGCATGAGGGCACACGGTGCCTGCTGGGCAACGGTGTCGTGCTCGACGTCGAGCAATTCTTTGAAGAACATGATGCCCTCGTCGCGCGCGGCATCGACCTGACGGGCCGTGTGGGAGTCAGCCAGCGGGCGCATCTGCTCATGCCGTATCACCGGGTGCTTGACCGGGCGGTCGAAGACCGGGCGGCCGAGAAGATCGGCACCACGGGGCGGGGCATCGGCCCGGCCTACGAAGACAAGGCGGGGCGGCGCGGCATTCGCGTGGCTGACCTCAACGATGCCGAGCGCTTCAAGCGACGGGTCGATGAGGGCATGCAGCGAGCTCGGGCGCGCCTTGAGGCGATCGGGGCGCTCGACGAGATGGCCTCGCTCGAGGCCGCGATGCAGGCCACGCTCGCTCTGGGCGAGCGCTTGCGCGTGCTGGCTGTTGATACCGGCGTCGAGATCGAGGCCGCGCTGGAGCGGGGTGAGCAGGTGCTGCTCGAAGGGGCGCAGGGCACGGCGCTCGACCTCGACCACGGCACGTATCCGTTTGTGACCTCGTCAAACACGACCGCTGCGGGCGCTGCGATCGGCGTTGGCGTGGGCCCCACGCGGATCGGTCGCGTGGTTGGCGTCGTGAAGGCCTACACGACGCGTGTCGGCAACGGCCCGCTTCCCACGGGCTTCGAGCCCGAGATGGACGAGCACATGCGTCAGCTGGGGGGTGAGTTCGGCGCCACGACCGGCCGCCCCCGCCGTTGTGGATGGTTCGACGCCGTTCTCGCCCGTCATGCCGCCCGCGTGAACGGTCTGACCGAACTGGCGGTCACCAAGCTCGACGTGCTCGATACTCTTCCGGAGATCGGCATCGGCCTGCAGTACTGTGCGCCAGACGGAACGTGCACTCGCGACTTTCCGGCCGATACGTATCAGCTGTCGCAGATCACGCCCGAATACGAGATGATGCCCGGTTGGCGGCAAGACATCACCGGCTGTCGCAAGCTTGAAGACCTGCCGGCCAATGCACGGGCCTACCTGGATCGTATCGAAGAGCTGACCGGCACACCGATCCGCTGGGTTTCGGTGGGAACGCGCCGCAGTCAGATCATCGAGGTCAGCTGAGCGGAGCAGGGTTACGCGATGAATGAGCCGATGGAGCTGTCAGGGCAGATCCGCATTCGGGCGGCGCGGGAAGACGATGTACCCGTCATTTTTGCCTTCATCTGCGAGTTGGCCGAGTACGAGAAACTGCGTCACGAAGTCGTGGCCACGGAGACGTCGCTGCGCGCAACCCTCTTCGGGGAGCATCCGGCGGCAGAGGTGCTGATCGCCGAAGACGGTGCTTCCCGAGCGGTCGGCTTTTCCCTCTTCTTTCCGACCTACTCGACTTTTCTCGCACGCCCCGGCGTGCATCTCGAAGACCTCTATGTGACGCCAGCGTTCCGCGGGCGTGGCGTGGGGCGGGCGCTGCTCTCCCAGCTGGCGCGCATCGTCGTGGAGCGCGATTGGGGACGGCTCGAGTGGGCGGTCTTGGACTGGAACGCCACGGCCATCGGCTTCTACCGCAAGCTCGGCGCGGTGCCCATGGACGAGTGGACGACCTTCCGCCTCACCGGACCCGCGCTCGAGCGGGTCGCCAAGGGCTGACGAGCCGCAGCTGACGGGCCTCGGCCAGCGACGCAGCTCGCCTCAGCCAGCCAGCACGTTGCCGGGGGCCATGCGGCCTTCCGGATCAAACTCGGCCTTGAGCGCCCGCATGAGCGCGAGCTGATGCCGGTTGACCTGAAGCGGTAGCCAGCGCGCCTTGAGCTTGCCGATGCCATGCTCGGCCGCGACGGTGCCCCCAAACGGCAGCACCACGGTCTTGAGCGTCTCTTCGACGGCCGCCTCGATCTGTCGCACGTGTTCGGGGCTCTGGCCCACCCAGTTCTGATGCGGGTGTCCGTTGCCCAAGTGCCCGTAGGTGACCGGGGCCGCGATGCCATGGGCGGCTGCGATCTGCGCCGAGCGCTGCAGCGCTTCGTCAACACGCTCCAGGGGTACAGCCCAGTCGGTCGAAATGCGGCGTCCACCTGCGGCAATGTAGGGCCCGGTCATCTCATGCATGGCAGCCGGACAGGCGTGCCGTATGCGGCGCGCCTCGCGCAGGCTCGACTCGTCGTCAAAGACGGCAATCGCCTCGGCGTCGGCCCCGTGGGCCTCGGCCAGCTCCAGCCATCCCTCGAAATCGGGTTCATCTTCACCCGCCTCTTCGAGGTAGACCATCGTGCCTTCAACGCCCTGCCACGCGCCGCCGCCGTGCGCTTCGCGCGCAAAGCCGAAGGCGGTTTGATCAAAGTATTCGAGGCAGCGCGGGTGCAGCCGGGGTGAGAGACGGGCGGCTACGACAAAGGCCAGCGCCGAGCTCTGATCGGGAAAGGGAATGCCCAGACCGACCACCGATGAGGGCAGGGGGAGCAGCGAGACCTCGGCCTCGACGATCACGCCAAGGGTGCCTTCGCTGCCAACAAACCAGTCGACCGGGTCGTGCACCGGGGTGAAGCCCACCGTGTTTTTGTCGAGCCCGGGGCGACGCAGTTCGAGCAGCGAGCCGTCGGCGAGTGCGACGGTCAACGCGCGCACATGGCCCCGCGTCGGCCCGTACATCAGGGTTCGGGCCCCCGAGGCGTTGCAGGCGATCGAGCCACCGATCGTCGCCTCGTTTTCGCTGGTCGGGTCGGGAGCAAAGAAGAGCCCTTCTGACGCCAGTTGGCTGTTCAGGTCCCCGAGCACGACGCCAGGCTCGACGCGGGCGGTTCGCGCTGCAACGTCGATGTCGATGACCCGCTTTAGCGCGGCGGTTGAGAGCAA
>CAYVPD010000139.1:0-4868 GCA_964453545.1 uncultured Gemmatimonadaceae bacterium | reverse complement strand
TACGCTCAACGTGCAGGGCATGCCCATCTCGTCTTCGAGAAACAAGCGAATGCCGCGCGCGTACGTCGCGTTGGCCACAACCGCGAAGGTCGTGGTCGGAAAGAAATCCTGGGTGACCGAGCGGTAGAGGTCCCATACCGGCTTGAGCGTGGTGTGCTTTTCACGCTCAATGAAGGGCTGCGGATCGATACCTGTGAGTTCGCCCAGTTTCTCGAGAAAGCGTGTCGTCTCGTCGATCCCGACCGGCGCGTGGAGCCAGGGCTTGCCAAGTTCTTCGCAGAGCTTGGCCCCAAACTCCCGATAGAGGCAGACGTTGACGTCGGCATCATCAAGGCGCTGGGTGTCGTCGAGATGCGAGCCCAAGGGAAAGACCAAGTTGATCTCGCAGCCCACGCCCTCGACCAGACGGCGGATTTCAGCCAGGTCTGACGGCATGTTGAAGGTGCCGTAGATCGGGCCGATGATGTTGACCAGCGGCGGTGCACCTTCAGGGCGCTCTTCACGCTTGCGCGTCTTCGCCTTTTTGGCGCCGAACTCCGTCCACAGCCATTTGATGGCACGATCGGCACTCTGCCACTGATCTTCGTCGATGGTGCGCGGCAAGAAGCGCAGCAAACCCGTACCTTCCGGCGTCACGCCCCCACCAATCATCTCAGCGATCGAGCCCGTCACCACCACAGCCGGCTGGTCAGGGTCGAGCGTCGAGTGCGCTTGGCGCAGATTGGCCTCAGTCCCGCTCATCGAGAGCTCGTCTTCGCTCAGCCCCGTCACCACGATCGGGAGCTCATGCGGAGGCAGCGCATCGGTGTAGTGCAGCACTGAGGTGACCGGCAGGTTTTCACAACCCACCGGGCCATCAATGACCACCTGCAGTCCGCGTACCGCCGTAAAGGCATACACGGAGCCCCAGTAGCCTCCGGCGCGATCGTGATCGATGATCATTTGATCGACCCCTTCGCGCGGGCGCTCTGCTTCACCCGGTCTTTGGTGCGCAGGCGCGCCTCGGTGTCACGGTTGGCACCGGCTCCACTCACCGATGGTGCCGACGTCGAGCAGCCCGTTACGGCCTTTCCGCCGCGAGCCTTCGCGTTGCGTTCCTGAGCGTTGAGCTTGCGCTCCGGCACTTCGGTGAAGCCGTAGCCGGCCGTGTGCCCATGGCCCACACCCGAAAAGAACGACTTCATGCGGTTGAGGCGCTCGCGCCCCTGCATGGCGCCCATCAGCACCGGTCCGAGCGAACCTGCACCGGCCGGGCCGAAGATCGGGCGGGCCGAGATCAGGTTGGTGAAGTACAGCCCGGGAATGCCCGCTTCTTTGGCGGCCTGAACCACGGGTGTAGTGCCGACCACGAGATCGGGATTGACCGCCTTGAAGGCTTCAATGTCTTGCTCGAGCGATGCCCGGTACTGCACGTGGGTGCCGTGTGCCTCGAGCCACGCGAGGTCATCGCGGCTCCACTCGGTTCGCGGCAGTGCCGTACCCACATAGGGCACCTCAGCACCGGCCTCGACCAGCACACGAGCGACCAGCAGCTCTGAGCCCTCGTAGCCCGAGATCTGAATGCGGCCCTGGATCGGTGCGCGCTCCAGCGCCTTTGAAACCATAGCTCGGGCACGATCGACCGCGACCCCGGTCGTCTCCGACGAGACGCCGGCTGCGCGGCCGACCGCCTCGAGCCAGGCCACCGTCCCCTCGACACCGACGGGCCCTGACCCTACGACGGGTCGCCCAGCGGCTTCAAATTCGCGAACGGCGCGTGTGTAGAACGGGTGCAGGGCCCCGACCACCGAGCAGTCGAGCGCAGCATAAAGCTCACGCCACTCACGGCTGGGCACCGTCGCACCAACGGCTAGTCCCATGGGCTCGAGCAAGGCGCCCACGCCCATCGGATCTGCCGGGAACAGCTCGCCCAACAGTGTTACTGTGGGCCGATCTTCGATCAGCTCGCGCGGGCGCGCCACAGGGCCTTCTTCAGCCTCTAGCCGCGCACGTCGAAGCACCGCACCCGAGAGCACATCTTTGGCTTCGGCATGTGTCGGCACACCAAACCCGGGCACATCGATGCCCACGATGCGCACGCCGTTGATCTGCTTCGGAAGCAGATCGAGGGGCACACCCGAGGCCGTCGGAATGCACAAATTGGTCATCACGATGGCGTCGTAGAGCTCCGGATCTGCAAGCTCCTCCATGGCCACCTTGATGTCTTCGAAGAGCTGCCCGGTCACGAGCGACTCGGAGTTGAACGGCACGTAGCCGACCGATCGGCGAGCACCGTAGAAATGCGACGTGAAGGTGAGGCCATAGACGCAGCAGGCCGACCCCGAAAGCACGGTCGCCGTGCGGCGCATGCGCAGCCCGACACGCAATGAGCCAAACGCGGGGCACATGCCCTGCGGCTGCTCGTGCGCACCCAATGGATAGTCGTCCATCAGGGCCTTGAGCGACGCATTGACCTGAACCTCACCGGCGACTGCCGAGCTGCGCAGATCACCGTGGCACGAAGCCGCGGTGTCATCAGGCGCGGCCCCTGCCATCGGCAGCGGCTTGCTCACGCGTTCGTTTGGGGTGGTGTTCGGGGCAATCATCGTCACACCGCCTGGTAGACAACTTCGAGAGAGGTGTGCTCGACATACTCGCCCCCGCGCATGTCCGACTGCGTTGCGGGTGTGAGTACGACATTGCGGCCGACTTCATCGCCCTTGAACAAGTCGAGCAGCCCGTCGTGCGAGAGCGGCTTCGGCGGCATTGGGGGTGCCTCGGCGACCGCCGTACCCAGCTGCTCGAAGAGCGACGCCCAGGGGCTACCGGGACGCCCGATGATCTCGTAATTGGCGCTCTTGCGGCGGATGTCTTCGTGCTGCGGAATCGCGGCCAGAACCGGGATCCCGACGCGCTTGGCAAACTCCGCTGCCTCGCCAGTACCGTCGTCTTTGTTCACGACCAGACCGGCAACACCAACGTTGCCCCCGAGCTTCTGGAAGTAGTCGACGGCCGAACAGACGTTGTTGGCCACGTACAGCGACTGCAGATCGTTGGAGCCGACGACGATCACCTTCTGGCACATGTCGCGTGCGATGGGCAAGCCAAAGCCTCCGCACACCACGTCACCCAAGAAGTCGAGCAGCACGTAGTCGAAGCCCCACTCATGAAATCCGAGCTTCTCGAGTAGCTCAAAACCGTGAATGATGCCGCGGCCACCGCATCCGCGACCCACTTCGGGGCCGCCGAGCTCCATCGCAAAGACGCCATCGCGCACGAAGCACACATCGCCGATCTCGACCTCTTCGCCAGCGAGGCGCTTCTCGGCCGAGGTCGCGATGATCGTCGGGCACGAGCGCCCGCCGAACAGCAACGAGGTCGTGTCGCTTTTCGGATCGCATCCGATCAGCAGCACACGATGCCCCTGCTGGGCCATCATGTACGAGAGGTTGGCGAGGGTGAAGCTCTTTCCGATGCCGCCCTTGCCGTAAATCGCAATGATCTGCGTTTCGCGCTGGCTCATTCGGTATTCCTCCAGTCCAGAACCATCTTGAGGCACGAGGGATCTTCAAACGCGGTGCGGTAGGCACTCGAAGCTTCGGGGGCCTTGGCGCGGTGCGTGATGAGGCCCTCAAGGGAGAGTCTGCCCTCCGACACCATGCGCGAGACGCCTTTGAGGTCGTCTTGCGTGAACTCGGCCGCGACGAGAATTCGTGCCTCTCGCTGGAACGCGGGTGGGAATCGGAAATGCAGCGAGTCGGCGTAAAAGCCGGCCAAAACGACGTCTCCACCTCGTGCGAGGCGCGCGATCAAGCGATCGAGAATGGCGGGGTCGCCAGAGACGTCACAGATGCGTTTGTAGTCAGTGCGCGGGTCATCTTCGGGGCTCACGACGCGGTAGTCTCGTGCTCCGATACGACGCGTCATGTCGATCTCCCACACCGTGGGAACCGAGCCGCCCAGAGCGAGCACGAGACGCGCGACAAGGCGCCCGAGCACACCATGTCCGACGATCAGTTCAGGCACGCCGCTGAGGCGAATGGCATGCAGAGCGGTCGCGGCCAGAGCGAGCAGTACGCCCTCAGCCGGATCGCGGGTCTCGACCGTCACCGCTCGCTTGCCTGGAAGCACCACGCGCCGCGCCGCGGCTCCGAAGAGCCCCCGATGATCAACGAAGCCCTTGCTGCCCGGAACGAAGACACGCTGCCCCCACGTAAGTCCGGACTCCGGACCGGCCTCCACCACGCGTCCCACGGCTTCGTAGCCAGGGACGAGCGGATAGCCCATGCCCGGGAAAGGCGGCATGCGCCCACTCCAGAGCAGACGTTCCGTTCCCGTGCTGACCCCGCTCCAGTCGACTTCGACGAGAACGTCTTCGGGGCCTGGGCTCTGAAGCTCTAGTGAACGCAACACCAGACTTTCAGGGCGCTCGAGAACGACGGCAAGCGTGTTCAAATCACTCCTTGCGACAGGGAAATGTCGACCCGGCGGAGTCCCAGCTGGAGACTCCAACCTGATTGTATAGTCTGCTTGACACTCTGCAATGTCAAGGGTTCTGTACACCCGAAAGTACGCAGATCCCCGTAGCGGTGATCGGGTGGTGCGGCACGAGGGCGGTCAGCTGGCGTCGAGACGACCCAGTGCGGCTCGCACGTGGCGGGCGTCGGCGCGGGGCAGGTGCAGGTGCGGCAGGCCCATCTCGCGGGCGAGCTCGGCCGCAAACGGTTCCCCACGCGGCGAGGTGTCGAGCACCACACCCGGCAGGGCGTGCGCCCGAATCAGACGGGCGGCAGCCAGTGCATCTTCGCGGGCCTGCGCGCGTCCGCCCTCCCCTTGGCGGTCGACGTTGGGGCGGCTGGCCAGCGGGTCGGGGTCCAGCTGCCAGTTGG
>CAYVPD010000138.1:0-4879 GCA_964453545.1 uncultured Gemmatimonadaceae bacterium | reverse complement strand
TGTAAACGGGCAGGTGCGGCTCGACACGCAGCATGAACTCGGACGCCTGTATGGGCTCGTCGAAGCAAGTCGCTCGGATAATCCGGGCGACGACGACTTTTGGTCGGTCCTGGCTGAGGCACGTCTGACGCGCGGGCCACATCAGCCGTATGCTCGTGTGGAATGGGCCACTCGGCCCGAATATGAACGAGATGCCGCTTCAGGTGCGGGCTTTCTGCGCTATGACCATGACGCCCATATCGAGGGTGCGAGCCGGTGGAATCTCTGGACCGTTGGTTACGGCTACACGGCGTCAGAGGGAGGGGTGAGCCTGCGCCCGTTTGCCGAGCTGCAGTGGGCACAGGTCTCTGATGACGCCCGAGGCCCTGACGTGACCGAGCTGTTCGGTGCTCGTCGCGCGTGGGGGCTGTCGCTAGGCGCACGCGTCTTTTTCGGCGGCGACCCGATGCGCATGGGGACCTATGGGGTGCTCGACCCCATGACGCGCATGAGCCGTGGGCCGGCTTCGATGCACCACCCGTGAGCGGCGCGAAGAGGTGCGTCAGTCAGCGCGCCCGAACCGCACGCCGCAGGCCGGACAGGTCAGGTGCACTCCTGACCGCACCAGGCGCTTCGAGGGCGTCACATGGCGCGGACAGTCAGGGTCCTGACCCGCCTCTTGCTGTGTGCGAACGATTGCTCGTTCGTCGGTCGAGGCCTTCGGAATGCGCAGTTCGTAGCGTAGCGACGAAACACTGCACTCGAGAAGCACAACCCCGCCACCATCGGACTCGGAGCGCACACCGATCGGTTCGAGAAACCCGTCGTGGGGCGAGGGCATGCGCCCGCCTGAGTAGTAGGCAGCGCGTAATTGTTTAAGGCCAGCCTCAAGACGAGTGCCCTCTGAAGAGACGGGGTCTTGTGTGTGCCAGCGGTTTTGAGAGAGAGACATAATGAAATCCTTGTCCCGGCTGCGTCGTCGATCCCGAGCGTCAGCCCGCCGTGGTTGCAGATAATACGGCGGGGTTGGCGATCACGAAAGTTGCCCGCAAGATCGGGTGACATAATTGAAAAAGGGGGGCGCCAAATTTGGCGCCCCCCTTTTTCATCAACCTGTACGACGTCTAGTCTGTCGACTACTCAGTTGCCGTGCGAAATGGCCGGCTGACAGAATCGAATGCCGACCGCGTGGAGCTGATCAAGCTCGGTATCCGCGAGATCCGGGTAGCGCTCGGCCAGATAATCGATCGTTTCTTCCATCCAGGTGCGCTGGTCGTCTTCTGTCGCCTGCAGCACCCCACAGCGGTTGATATGACTGAAGAGCTCGTCGCGAGCTCTGGCAACTAGCTTCTCGTTGGGCACGTGCACCTCCTGTTCTGGCCCGTGATGCGCGATCTTGAGCGGCGGGGGGCTGCGGCGCTTGCCGCCTGCCTCGAGCCGAACTTCGCCTGAAATGTCGCTTCAGCCTTGGAGTATAACCGTGCCCGGAGATGCGGCCAACGGGTCAGTGCACGCCGAAGACAGCTTCAAGGTGTCGGTCGACCCTGTTCAAGATCATCGCGCCAGACCTGGAAATTCGGGCCATGCGTCTGCATTAGCCTCCGACGGGTCGGTCGCCATCGACGCGATCACCCTCGAGGTGTTTCGGCATCTGTTCACAGCGCTGACGGAAGAGATGGGTGCCGCGCTGCGCCGGGCGGCCTACTCGCCCAACATCAAGGAGCGCCAGGACTACTCGTGCGCGCTCTTCGACGTAGACGCGCGACCTGTGGCGTTGGGTGATCACATGCCGGTGCATCTCGGGGCCATGCCCATGAGTGTCCTGGCCGCGCTGCGCACATTGGGTCGCCTCGAGCCCGGAGACGTGGCGCTGTTAAACGATCCGTTTGAGGGTGGCACCCATCTGCCCGACATCACCATGGTGACGCCCGTCGTGGTCGATGACGTCACCCTCGGCTATGTCGCATCACGTGCCCACCACAGCGATGTCGGCGGGATTTCACCGGGCTCCATGCCGCTGGCACGCGAGATCGTGCAAGAGGGGCTGCGCATTCCGCCGGTTCTTCTGGTGCGGGGTGGCCAGATCGACGACCACGTGCGGCGCCTGATTCTCGCCAATGTACGCACCCCCGAAGAGCGTCAGGGCGACCTCGACGCCCAGCTGGCCTCTCTGCATGCGGGGCGCCGGCGTCTCGAGGCCATCGCGCAGAGTCGAGGCGTACCGGCGGTCACACGGGCCATGTCGGCGCTGATCGACTACGCCGACCGACTGCTGGCCGAGGGCATTTCGCGCATTCCCGACGGTCGATGGAGCGCCGAAGATGCGCTCGAAGATGACGGGTTCGGCTCCGGGCCCGTGCCCATCTGCGTGGCTCTCGAGGTTTCGGGAGACCATGTCACGGTCGACTTCACCGGCTCGTCGCCGCAGATGCCCGGAGGCATCAACGCAGTGGCAGCCATCACCTCGTCGGCAACTCGCTACGTGCTGCGCTGTGTCGCCGAGGCGCTGCTTGGCACGCACCTGCCGGCAGGTGGCGGTTCACTGGCCGCAGTCACACTCGTGCTCCCCGAACGTTCGGTCGTCAACGCCGCCCCGCCGGCCTCGGTGGCGGCGGGCAACGTCGAGACAAGCCAGCGTATCACTGATGTTCTGCTGCGTGCGCTGACTCCGGCTCTGCCCGAACTCATGCCTGCGCTCTCGCAGGGCACCATGAACAACCTCACGGTCGGGGGCGTCGACCCCCGTACAGGCGAGCCGTTTGCCTACTACGAAACGATGGGCGGTGGTGTGGGGGCTGGACCCACAGGCCCAGGGTTGTCGGGGGTGCACTCCCACATGTCCAACTCGCTCAATACGCCAGTCGAGGCGCTGGAGCATGCCTATCCGTTTCGTGTTGTGCGCTATGCTCTGCGCCAAGACAGCGCAGGCACAGGCAAGCACGCCGGGGGCGAGGGGCTGATCCGCGAACTCGAACTGCTCGGTGATGCGCAGGTCACCTTGCTGACGGAGCGGCGGGCCCAAGGTCCGGCGGGTGCTGCGGGAGGGGCCGCAGGCGCGCCGGGTGAAAACACCCTTGTGCGCGATGGGCACACGCAGGTGCTGCCGTCGAAGGTCAGCTTTGATGCGCGCGCCGGCGACGTGGTGCGTCTGCACTCGCCAGGGGGAGGAGGATGGGGTGCTCCGCCTGAGGCCAACCAAGGTGGGCACCCTTCGACGACGCAGAGGTAGCATGGGCGTCGGGTCAGCCGCGAGCTTGGTCGTCGTGGCGATCTGACATCCCCCGAAATCTTCCGGGCCACTGCCGGCCTGTTTTCTCAGGAGTCGCTGTGCAACTGCTTCTTTCTCTCGTCTGCGACAATGCGAGTCAGGACCGCGAAGGGCGCCTGCATATCGAGGGTCAGTACCTCGATCTGTACGCGCCGGGATTCCCGGCCAAACACAACCTGACGCTCGTCATGGTCATGGGATGGTCGCACGAAGATCATGGCCGGTATGCGTTTACCATGGAACTCGTCGGCCCCGACGGAAAACCGTCGCTGCGAGGAGAGGGGCACACCGAGGTTTCGACCGCTGACCCGGCGGGTCCGGCTCCGCGCACCTACTACGTGCAGCACCTCGAAGACGTCGTCTTTCCCACGGCGGGCGAGTACAGGATCCGAGTGCGCGTGAAGGGCCGCTGGACTGAGGGGCCCGTGCTCTACCTTTGGGAAACGGCCGAGAGCGAGGGCTGAGCACGTCAGGCTTGCTGCACGGCTCACGGCCGGTGCGGCGCGTCGGGATCGTGCTCCTCACCGGGATCGGTGATGTCGTGCATGGCTTGCCGTTGGCCAACGACATCAAGCGCCGTACACCTGGCACCGAGGTGGTTTGGGTGGCCGAGCCAGCACCGGCTGAAGTGCTGCGGCATCACCCCGCCGTGGATCATGTGGTGGTGTTCGACAAGAGCGCCGGCGCACGCGGTGTCGTGCAGCTGCTGCGAGAGTTGAGCGCATTGCGCTGCGACATTTCGATCAACTGCATGCGCTACGCGAAGTCGATCTGGCCGGTACTCGGGCTGCGGGCACCCGTTCGGCTCGGTCTTGCGCGAGACAAGACCCGCGACGGTGTGCACTGGTTGGCGACTCACACGCTCCCCGAGGGACCATGGGAGCACACGCAAGACATCTTCTTGCGGTTTCGGGAGGCGTTGGGAGTGCCGGCCGACGATCCGGTAGAGTGGCAGGTCTCCTTCAGTGACCAAGAAGAAGCGGCCGCTGAACACTGGCGACGCGACCTGCTCGCCGCGACGCCACAACCCGAGGGCTCCCGACCTCTGATTGGCCTCGTACTCGCTTCGGCCAATGCCGCCAAAGACTGGCCGGCCGAGGCATACGCGGCGCTGGTCGACCCACTTGTCGAGCGCTTTGGTGCTCTCCCTGTGCTCATCGGTGGGCCGAGCCCTCGGGAGCGTGAGGTGGCCGATCGGGTGATGTCGCAGGCACGGCATCGCGTGGTTGACGCGCTCGGGCCGTCGGTGCGTGAGATGATGTGGCGGGTGCGCGAAGTCGACCTGCTGATCAGCCCCGACACGGGCCCGTTGCATCTCGCGCATGCGCTCGGCACGCCAGTGGTCGGCCTGTTCGGGCACACCAATCCGGCTCGGGTGGGGCCGTGGCGCGATTCACGAGACCTCGTCGTCGACCGGTACTTCGATGCCGGTGAGGCTTGGCAGGCAGCGTTGTACACGCCCCGTCACGGGCGAATGGAGCAGATCTCGGTCGATGACGTGCTCGAGGCTGCAGGGCGGGCTCTTGATGCCGAGGGGCGCGCTCACGAAGCGAAGGGGCCAGCGTCGTCGTGATGCGTGCACCTACCCGCCCTCCGCAGGGGTTCGAGCCCGTTCAGTTCGCACGGGGCTTC
>CAYVPD010000137.1:0-4929 GCA_964453545.1 uncultured Gemmatimonadaceae bacterium | reverse complement strand
CCGAGCATGATCAGAAACCGCTCTCCACAGGCCGCGAGCACGGCGTCGTGCACCTCTCGCAACTCGGCCATGGCCGCCGTGCTTCCCTGCTTCGTCAGATCAACCTGCGGCAGCGTGTGCACACCCAGTTCGAGGCCCACCTCAGCGTCGAGTTCCTGATCGTAGAGCTCCAGATAGCGCGAGGCTCCGAGAATGGCACCCGGCCCGTTGCGCGTGCCGCCGCCGTAGCTCGTGGTCGACTCCCACGGCACCGGCAGAATCACCGCAGCGGCAGACTCGAAGGCGCTGTGCTCGTCATCAAGCCCGAGAAAGTTGTGGGCGAGCTCCCAAGGCAGATCAGCCAAGGCAGGGGGCAACCGGCGGTTCATGCAATCTCGATCGGGCATGCGAGCCCAGTTTGGGGAAGCTGGTGGCCCGCCTCACGACACGACCGGCACAGACCATAGATCTCGAGCCGATGGCGGCTCGGGCGAAATCCGAATTCACGTGCGACGCGAGCCTCGATGGCCGGCACTTCGGGGCTCTCGAATTCCTCGACGCGGGCGCATTGCAAGCAGATGAGGTGCTGGTGCACGGGCTGCTGCGACAGGCGATGCTCGTAACGCTTGAAGCCCTCGCCGAAGTGATGTTCTTCGACGAGCCGGCTCTTCACCAGCAGATCAAGCGTGCGGTAGATCGTCGCCTTGCCGATGCGCTCGCCTTGTGAGCGCAAGATGTGCTCGATGTCATCGACCGACAGGTGCTCTTCAGAACCGAAGACGACCTGGGCCACCGTCTCGCGTTGCTGCGTGATCGGCAGCCCCTGTTCCCGCAGGAACCGCTCGAACAGCCGAGTGCTTCCCAGCGTCTGATCCGTCGTCGTCATGGCGTCGCCTCGCTGTTGAGGGGGGCAAAACCGTCAGCATCAAGGGTGGGTGCCGCGTCATCGGTGGGTGCTTCGTCAGGGGTAGCGTCGGGCGTGACCGGCTCAGGCGTGAGCAACTCCGGCGCGAACTCGCCGAGCCACGCCCGCCAAAGCTCATCGGCACCCGCAATTTCGACCTCACGGGGCTCGCCAAAGGCCTCACCCGCCCGCTGCACGACCCCCTGCATCATGCGTGGAAAGCGGTCAGCCGGGGCTTCGCCCTGCTCCACAAATGAATACTCCAGCGCGGTGCCCTTGCCCGTCGTTTCGGCCGTGTAGGGCGCCGTCACAAGAATGCGCCGTTCGTCAGATGACATCTCGGCGATCGAGCCCGACAGGTGACTCGCGGCGATCAATCCAGACTCACGCCGACCCCGAACTCTGGGCGAAAACACCCATAGGCGGTCGATGCGCGCGACCCCGAGGTGCCCTACGAGCGCCTGAGCCGTGCGCGGCAACGCCTCGGGCACGCCCGGGCCGGAGGGTTCACGAGAGTTCAAAGGATTCGGCATGGTCAGTACGGGTTGAAATCTGCCTCAAAGACTCAATTTGAGCGCCCAAGGCGCGCGGCCGCCACTGCAGCTTGCGTTGCGGCGACCACCTCGGCGCGTACGTCGTCGAGCGCGCCCTCGATGAGCGCGCCCGAGGCCCGCACGTGCCCGCCCCCACCAAAATTGCGGGCGAGTGCGTTGACGTCGACCAGCCCGTCGGAACGCAGGGAGATCTTGGTGCCCTTGACGGTCGTGCGAAACAGTAGCGCCACGTGCACGCCCTCGATCGAACGCGGATAGTCGACGAACCCATCGATGTCTTCGGTCGTGGCCCCCAGCTCTTCGAACGCCGGTGACGGCACCGTCATCCAACCGACGCCCTCTTCGACCTGCAACGTGTCGAGCGCAACCTGCAGAAGCTGCAGGCGACGCAGCGGAGACGCGCCGTAGACCTGCGTGTGAAGCACTTCAGGATCGACCCCGCGAGCAATCAGGTCGGCCACGACCCGGTGCGCCTGCGGGGTGGAATTGGAAAAGCGAAACGAGCCGGTATCGGTGAGAATGGCGACGTACATCGCATCCAACGCCTCTTGGGGCCAGGGGCCACCGGTCGACTGGATCAGATCGTACACCAGCTCGCCGGTCGCCGACGCCGATGCGTCACGCAGCGAGGTACCCCCGATGGGCTGATCTCCCATCGGATGATGGTCCACCACAACCGTGGGCAATCGCTGAATCAGCGATTTGACCCGACCGATGCGGGGGAACTCGCCGGTGTCGAGCACGACGGCAAGGTCGGCGTCGGCGCAGGCGTCACGAGCGGCCTCGGAGCCGGCGTCGACCACCCAGCTGTCGTCGGGGAGCAGAAATGCAAACTTGTCGGGAAATTTCGTCGGATTGACGATGATCGGCCGCGCGCCGTGCGCCCGCATCCACGCCGCCATCGCAATCTGCGAGCCCGCACCGTCGCCGTCGGCGTTGATGTGGGTCGTGAGAATGGCGCGTCGAGACGCCCGCAGCACGTCAGCCGTGCGGCGCACATCTTTGAGGCGATGATCGGGAATTTCGGGAGCCGTCACGGCATTCACGTTGTCAGCAGAAAAGAGAAGAAAGCAAAGGTGTACAACCCCGAAACCCGCCCTCGAGGTTCACCCGTTCGTGCCCGGAGCACCGGGGAGTTTCTTGCGCAGTTTGGCCCAGGTCGAGGCCAGATGTACGAGGCGTGAGGCCTCGTCTCCGAACGGCCGGGCGTGCCGCAGCGCCACGCGCAGAGCGGCTGCCGTGTTGGCGTGTCTTGGCACCTCGACAAACGCACGGGCGACTTCGCCCACGGTGTGGGCATCAGATCCCGCGCCGACGAGACGATCGAAGCGGCGCGCAAGATCAAGGGCCGGGTCGTTGCGACCCCGCGGATGCAGCCGGGCATTGAAGACCTCGACCACCTCGCACAGCGGGGCCAGCTCTTCGGCCCACCGCCCCCCGCCACCCTTGCCGGGCGCGTAGGGGTGCGGCAGATAGGCGATGCCTCCCTGCTGGTTGATGCGCTCAATGGTTTCACGGGCTGGCGTACCCTTGGGAATCTCGGTGTGCAGATAGAGCCCGATCACGTCGATGCCCTCGGCGGTCTTGACCTCTTCACCCGGGATCACCGCATCAGGATGCCGTTCTGCCATGCTCAATGCGACGTGCAGACGATTGTGGTCGGTGATCGCGATGCGCTCCACGCCTCGCGCACGCGCCTGCCGAAGCACCAACTCGGGATCGGACAAGCAGTCCCACGAGCCCCAGGTATGCATGTGCAGGTCGATCCGCATCAGTCCCTCGGGGGCGGGCGATGAGGGCACACCCGCGGGGAGCTCGGCTGGCTGGACGGGCTGCGCCGATTGCGACCACCGATCGAGCAATGCAAGCGCCGCCGTTTCAAGCTCGGCTTGGCTGCCGGCATTGGCGATCACGTGGTCAGCCCGCTGCCGCTTAGAGGCCGGGTCGGCCTGCGTGGCCATCAAGGCCCGGGCCTCGTCAGGGTCGAGGCCCCGATCTTCGACCAGCCGCTCGAGTCGCATCGCCTCGGGCGCGTCGACAAATACGACTTCATCGAAATGGCGCTCGCCCCCGGTCTCGTACAGCAGCGGGATCTCGACGACGGCGAGCGGCACACCTGCGGCGCGCTGCTGCTGCAGCCATGCATCGCGGAGCTCGGCCACGATCGGATGCACGATCTCTTCAAGTCGGCGACGGGCCTCGTCGTCGCTCACGATGCGGGCGCGCATGGCGGCGCGATCGAGGGCACCGTCGCTCGCCAGCACTTCGCTGCCGAAGGCCTCGATGGTGGCGCGCAGCCCCTCGGAGCCTGGAGCCACGGCCTGTCGCGCAAGGTCATCGGCCCCGATCACCGGCACGCCGGCCGCCCGCCAAATCGCGGCTACCGTCGACTTCCCGGAGGCGACGTTTCCGGTCAGGGCAATGGTCTTCATGACCGCATCAAACAGCCGCAGGGAGCACGTCTCACGAACCCTTGCGCATAGCGCGACGCTGCGCCGCGGCCCAGCGCACGTAGCGTGCGTATTCGTCGAGTGGAGGCTGTGCCTGCGGATCTCCGTAAGCCGTATCCATGCGCCACTCGAGATACGCGCGCGACGGAAGCGGGAGGAACGGTGCCCGCCGCCACCAACCGCGCCGACGAAACGCCCACGCCATGCCGATTACGGCGGGGAGCAACCAGGGGCGGCGAAGAAGCAGCAGAAATGTCGCTTTGTACACGGCAGCGTCATCGGCGGAAGTTCACATCTCGCGAGCACTGTAATATCGCGCATGTACGCCGTCAGGCGCACCCCCGCGCACGCACGCCCCGCGCACTCAGGCCAGCGCGCGCTCGAGTTGACGCAACCAGCGGCCGAAGCCTGCGGGAAAGCGTGTCATCATCGACGCGGCCGCCGTCAGCGTGGCGCGCGCCGCCGTGACCCAATCGGCCCGGCCAAGCACGGGGGCGGCTCGCAGGAGCAGCTCCACCGCGAGCGCATTGCCCGAAGGCGTTGCCGTGTCGGGCATATCGCGCGGCCGCACCACCAAGATCTCGGCATCGTCGGCGGTCTCAAAAAACGTGCCGGTCGCGGGGTCATGGAAATGCTCAATCACGGCCACCCCACACGACTCAGCTTGAGCCAGCCATCGGTGCTCACCGGTGACCTCATGCAGCGTCAGACAGGCGTTTCCAAACGCTGCGTAGTCTTCGAGAAACGCCCCGATTCGCGCGGCTCCGTGCGAATAGATGCGCTGAAGGCGCCCATCGCTCTGCATCTGCTCACACACGAATGCGGCCGATGTCTGCGCTGCCTCTAGATAGCGGGGCTCATCGAGAGCTGCGCCCGCTTCGGCCAGGGCTCGAATCGTGAAGGCATTCCAAGAACAGACAGCCTTGTCATCTCGCTGGGGTCGCGGCCGAGTCGCCCGCGCATCGGCAAGCGCCGGCCACAGCAACGCGAACTCGGTGCGCAGCTCGTCTGCGCTCATGCCCTCGCGCAGGGCCTGTGCCTC
>CAYVPD010000136.1:0-4968 GCA_964453545.1 uncultured Gemmatimonadaceae bacterium | reverse complement strand
GTGCACCTCTCGGCGGGCGCACAGCTTGGGGGCGTGCTTGAACCTGTCGGTCTCCGCCCGGTCATCATTGAAGATGATGCGATGGTGGGCGCCAACACGGGGGTGTTTGAAGGCACACTGGTCGGCCGCCGCGCCGTTCTGGCCCCCGGAGTACAACTGACCGCCTCAACGGTCGTCTACGACCTCGTCAACGAGACGGTTCTGCGTGCAACGCCCGATCAGCCGCTGACCATCCCGGAGGGGGCGGTTGTCGTGCCAGGCAGTCGCCCGGCCACTACGCCGTGGGGTGAGAGCCGCGGCCTGCAGCTTTATGCCCCGATGATCGTGAAGTACCGCGACGAGCGAACCGATGCGGCCACTGCGCTGGAAGAAGCGCTGCGCTGACCGACCGGTCGACCCCACATCAGCGCTCGGGCAGATACTCGCTCGGGCGGGCGCGTCAGAAGACCGGCGGGTTGCCGGGCTCGGGAAGGGACGACGGATCTCCACCGCCCCCGAAGGTGCGGAATAGCGCGACAGCCATCGCGGTCAGCGCGCCAATCACGACCGCAGAACGCCTCCGCGAAAGCTCACGTCGCTCGATCTGCAGCAGATCCGTGCGTTCAAACGTGAGCGTGTCTCGGCGGGCCGCAAAACGCGTGCCGGCAAAGATGGCGCCCCATGAGGCGTTGAGCTTCAGGCTGTCGGTCTACACCGCCATCACCGTACCGCTGACCGACGCCACCGGCGAATTAACGAGGCGCGAAACCTCATTGGCGGCCTCAGACGAGAGCCGCACCCGCACGCGGTCTCCGGGCACTGGATCGCTCTCGAACATCGGGCGATAGGAATGGCACCCCGACAGCACGACCATGACAAGCGCCAAGACAACCGCCGGCCCAGCCCTGAGGGCTGGACCGGCGGCGTTGTCCTGCGCGAAAAATCGCGTCAGCACGACCCGATGATGTAGCAGTTCGAGATGCGCTCGATCTGAGCGATCGGGAACAGCGTTCCCGGGCGGTTGGCCGCCTCGAAGTTCGGGTTCCACAGCGACGACTTGGTGCCGAAGCGGTAGTGGTCGAGCAGACGACGACCCGTGTTGTACAGATGGGTCTTGCGCATGTGCTTCAGCATGTCGGGGGCCGGAATCTGCCCTGCGTAGTCGCTGAGCCCCTCGCCGGCACGTACCAGATTGATCTGCGTCGTGAACCCGGCTTCATCACCACCTGCAAGCGCCGACTCCGCCAGAATCAGGCGCAGTTCGCGCGCCGACACCACGATCTGCGGATTGAACTGGCGCGCTCCGACGGCCTCCAGAATGATCGTCGAGAGTGCAGGCGACGGAACACCGTCAATCGGGTCGAGCAGCGAGATCGCTGCGACCTTCTTGTCGTCGGCCGTCGGCGTCACAAACTCGTCAGAGGGCCGCAACTCCAGCCGCTCGTTAACGTTGGCGCCCCAGTTGTTACTAACCGTGTTGGCGCTATACGTGAACCGGTAGTCCCAATCGATGCCAACAAGCGCGAGTGCCGCCAAAGCATCGGCGTTAGCACCGGCATCGCTCACCAGCGGGTTGACGGGCGTCTGCCCGGCCGGCGTGATCTTGCCGCGCAGCGCCTTGGCATGACGTGCACGTGCACGCTGAGCCAGAATCGCCGCCCGCAGGCTCGTGTTGCCGGCCGATTCGGCAAGCGACAACGCCTCAGTCAGATTAGCGACCGCTTCGTCGTACATGCCGAGCACCCCGGCTTCACCCAGAGGTGCACCCTCTTCTGTGCGGTTGGACTTGACGAAGTCTTCCCAGAGGTCGGCAATCTGGGTGTAGATGATCGCCGAATACAGCTGCGACTCCGCCAGCAGGATCGGCCTCGTGAGGTTGCCATCGGCCAGGTGGCCCTTGAGCAGCTTCACGGCCTCATCTGCTATCCACCGACCCTCGGCAACAATGGGCCAAGCGGCGTCTGAAAATTCGTTGGCCGGATCACGCAGGTCACCCGCCGTCAACTGAACCCAGGCATCACGCGAGCCCGTAAACTTCAGCTCATCGGAAACCGCTGAGGCCAGCAGGGCGATCTGCCCATAGGCCTGGCCTACCATGGCTTGGGCACCGTTTGCCGGAGCCCCTGCAGCCGCAGGTGTCTCCAGGTCTTCCTGAATCAGCGCGTTCGGGTTCCCTCCTACGTCGAGCAGTGCGCTGCACCCTGCGAGCGAGGTGCTCGCGAGGGCAACGCCGGCGAAAAGTCAAGAAAATCTCAAGCTCGAAGGGTTGTTGACGCGCCTGCGGATTGGGCCACGTATCAGTCTCCGGCCATCGGCTCCGAGAGCATGTCGCGCAACCAGTGCCCTGCCCGCTGCACTTTGGCACGCACATAGGGCAGATTGTGCCGATTCAGCCGGCCATGGAGCGCACGGCGCCGTGCGACAGAAATGCCCGCATCTTCAAGCGCCTGCACCTTTTCGGGATTGTTGGTCAGCAGTTCGACCTGGCCGATTCCCAAGGCCTTCAAGATCTGTACGGCGACATCGTACTGCCGCTCGTCGGCGCCAAACCCCAGCATGCCGTCGGCATCGATCGTGTCGAGGCCGGTTCCCTGCAGAGTGTAGGCGCGAAACTTGTTGCCAAGCCCGATGCCCCGCCCTTCTTGCGCGAGATAGAGCAAGACGCCGCCTCCACGCGCAGCAAACAGCGACATGCTGCCGCGCAGCTGCTCGCCGCAATCGCAGCGCAGGCTACCGAAGAGGTCGCCTGTCAGACAGGCGGAGTGAAGGCGGACCGGCACGGCCTCAGGCCACTGCGCCGGATCGCCGACCTGAACGGCGACGTGCTCGGCCAGGCCAAATTCTTCGCGGAAGAGCGTAAACCGGGAGTCTTCGGCCTCGGGAAGCGGCACCGGTGCCTCGGCAATCTTCACCACGCGAGAGCGGGCCACCTGGGCAAACTCGGGAACCTGCCCAGCGTCGGCCTCCAGCACCCGACCCTCGAGCAGGGCCTTGCCGAGCAAGCCAGAGGTTGACCTCCCCACGGGCACGGCCAATACGGCCGGCAGGAGACGGGCGAGATGCGACAGCGTCAGTCCGGCAGCCTCGGCTTGCGTGGCCACGCGCAACTTGGGAATCAGACCCGCACCGGCGGGCTGACTCGCCAGCGCCACGATTTCGTCGTGCGTGTGGCTCGGCTCAAGCGGTACAGCAAATGCCGCATCTGAAGCGTGCGTGCCGTCGACCAGAGTCTGGGCTTCGGTGCTCCCCATCGCGCTCGCACGATACGGGGTCACAATCAGACTGAGCGGGCCCGGCGCCATCTGACGCAGTTCATTAAGCCGAGCCTCGTCGAGCCCCTCGACCGCGAGCACAAGAACGTCGGGCGCCGCAGGGACCAGCGCTTCGCTCACAAACTCTGGAGCGGGTCCGGAGCGCATGAGTACGGGGCGCCCGCGTTGCAGGTCGAAAAGCGCGCGTTCTGCCTTGAACATGGTCGTCTCGGGAATGCGAGATGGGAGAGCCCGCCGAATTGGCGAGCTGAAGGAAACCCCTTTGTTACGAAGGAGGTCCGCTGCAGCGCGGGTCTCAAAGACACCGAAGCGTCGTGCGTACGCCCCCAACGAGGGGCTGCTGGTCCAGCGCTGGAGGGGTGCAGCAAGCAGAAGACCGACCAGAATCGGCGCCATCCAGACCACAAAGGCGGGGCTGACCAACAGAATCAGCAGAGTCCAAAGCGTTCCCACGGCCATGCTTGGTGCGGCCGCACGCAGAGCGGCCCTCCACGAGAGCATGACACCCTGCCGAACCTGCGCATGCCAACCCACGGCGCGCCCCGCCACAATGCCCGAAACGATGCGCGTGTGCTCGATCATGAACACCGGAGCCAGCAAGACCGACAGCACCAGTTCGACCACCGCACCTGTGAGCAGCTTGAGGCGACCGCCGAACTCCGGGGCCCGCGACAGCAGAGTGGTGCCGAGTGCCAACGCCTTGGGCACGAACAGCAGAGCGGCTGTCAGCGCCAACAACGACACGCCGTCAGGCAAGGTGATTCTCCCGACGTCCGGCTCGGCCAACAGCTGCGGCAGTCGGCCTGTGGCACCAAGCTCCGACATGAGCACCCAGGTGGTGCCGGCGATCAGCGTCGCAAACCAGAGCACCGAAGACAGATAGCCCATGGCCCCGAGCACGAAATGCATGCGGCTCAGGCCGTGAACTCCGGGCATGCGAAGCAGGCGCAGGTGCTGCAGGCTGCCCTGAGCCCAGCGACGATCACGTCGACTGAAGTCAGGCAGTGTTCCCGGCACCTCTTCCCAGCTGCCGCCGAGCGTCGGATCGAGGGCAACCTGCCATCCTCCGCGCTTGAGAAGTGCAGCCTCGACGAAATCGTGGCTGAGAATCGCCCCACCCAACGGAGCCCGTCCCGGAAGCACGGGGAGACGTGCATGCCGGCGGAAGGGCGTGAGTCGAATGATGGCGTTGTGCCCCCAGTAGTTCGCCGTGTCACCCTGCCAAAAAGCGAGGCCGGTGGCGAGCAGTGGCGCGTGCAGATGTGCAGCAAACTGCACAAGGCGCCCGAACAGCGTCTGCTGGCCGGTCGGGAGCGGGACGGTCTGCAGCAGGGCCAGACAAGGGTTGGCCTCCATGCGCCGAACCAGCGCGCGCAGCGTGCGCCCCGACATGAGGCTGTCAGCGTCGAGCACGACCATGTAGCGGTAGTCGTCGCGGCACCGACTGCAGAACTCAGCAAGGTTGCCCGCCTTGCGACCTGTGTTGCGCTCACGGCGGCGATAGTGAAAGACCAGCGTGGGATGTGTGCCCTGAAGGCGCGCCCAGGCAAATTCTTCTCGACGTGCGATCTCGTCGTCGTTGGTATCGCTGAGCAGATGAACATCGAACTCGTCGGTCGCACCCAACGCCTCGAGCGATCGCGCCATGAGCCCAAGACGATGCTCGACGGCCTCGGGATCTTCGGGAAGATTCGGCACATCACGTTGCCGACCATCC
>CAYVPD010000135.1:0-4972 GCA_964453545.1 uncultured Gemmatimonadaceae bacterium | reverse complement strand
TCGCGCACGGCGTCAGCACTGTACTGCAGAGCAGCTCGCTCTTCATCGGTGAGGTCGACCTCGAGAATCTGCTCGAGACCGGCTGCCCCCAGCTTGCATGGCACGCCCAAGAAGATGCCGTCTTGACCGTACTCGCCGGTGAGCCACGCGGCGCAAGGAAGAATGCGCTTCTTGTCTTTTACGATCGCCTCGACCATCTGGACCGCGGCTGACGAGGGTGCGTAGTACGCGCTGCCCGTCTTGAGATAAGCCACGATCTCGGCGCCTCCCTTGCGGGTGCGCTCGACGAGAGCGTCGATGCGATCCTGCGAGAGAAAGTGCGTGATCGGAATGCCGCTGATGGTTGTGCAGCTCTGCAGGGGCACCATCGTGTCCCCGTGTCCGCCGAGCACGAGCGCCTGAATGTCTTCGACGCTGACCCCGGCCTCGAGTGCGATGAACGAACGGTAGCGGGCCGTATCAAGCACCCCTGCCATGCCGATCACCCGCTCGCGAGGAAAGCCCGTGGCTTCCATGGCGACGTAAGCCATCACGTCGAGCGGGTTGGAGACCATAATGATGATGCTGTCGGGCGCCACTCGCTTGATCTGCTGTGACACGCTGCGAACGATGCCGGCGTTGGTGCGCAGCAGATCGTCACGGCTCATGCCGGGCTTGCGCGCGATGCCGGCTGTGACGACAAAAATCTCTGATCCTGCAGCGGCGTCGTAGTCCTGCGCGCCGATGACACGCGTATCAAAGCCTTCGACCGGAGCGCTCTCCCACTGATCAAGCGCCTTTCCCTGAGGAATGCCCTCAGAGATATCGATCATGACGACTTCGCGGGCGAGGTCTTTTTCTGCGAGACGCTGGGCGCAGGTCGCGCCGACATTTCCCGCACCGACAACCGTAATTTTGTTGGCTGGCATGGAGTTTCGATCCCTGAAATCCGTATGCGTCGCCGCTGGCGGAACCGCCTGATGCGGCGCCCGAATGCCGGGCTTTTGACGCCCGGATGCGGGAACCTACCGGTACGGTTGGGCAGTGTCAACGCGACGGAACGCCCGCCTCAGCCTCCGGTCTGTGACAGTGCGATGAGGCCGCCGGAACCCCGATCACTGCCCTGCTCGAGCCAGTGCCGCTCGGGTTTGATGCGCAACGTTTCACGAATCAGTGGCTCAAGGGGCGTCGCGCTGCGAAGCGCCGAGCGCAAATCGGTCTGAAGATCTCCGAACAGGCAGGGCCGGAGCTGACCGTCGGCCGTGAGCCGCATGCGATTGCAGCGATCGCAGAAATTGTGACTCATCGGAGTGATGACCCCGACCGTGCCCGCTGCGCCGGGCAACCGGTAGTACGTGGCCGGGCCGTTGCCCGTTGGGCCGGTCACGGGCTCCAGGCTGCCAATGGCCGAGATGCGCTCGAGTGCCTCATTGCATGAAATGTACTGGTCGCGCGAGAGGTCGAGGTTGGCCCCGGTCGGCATCAACTCGATGAAGCGCACATGCCAGGGGCGCTCCTCTGTGATGCGCGCAAAGGCCTCGATCTCATCGTCGTTGACGCCCCGCATCAACACCACGTTGATCTTCAGCGGAGCAAATCCCTCAGCCTCGGCCGCCACCAATCCTTCGAAGATCTGCCGGTGCGAGCCCCCGCGTCGCGCAATGCGATCGATGCGCTCGGGTTGAAGGGAGTCGAGCGAGACATTGATGCGATTGAGACCCGCCTCGCGCAGGGCCCCAGCGTGCTCGGCCAGCAGCACTGCGTTGGTCGACAGGGCCAAGTCTTCAATGCCGGGCACACCCGCCACCCGCCGAACCAGCTCCACGAGGTCGCGCCGCACGAGCGGCTCCCCGCCGGTAAAACGCACACGCCGCAGTCCCAAGGGGGCCATGGCTCGCACGACCTGCTCGATCTCTTCGTACGTGAGCAGTTCGTCACGGCGCATCCAGTCGAGCCCTTCGAGGGGCATGCAGTAGACGCAACGCAGATTGCACTTGTCGGTCACCGAGATGCGCAGGTATTCAATGCGCCGGCCGAAGCCATCGATCATCGGCAGCGACGAGCGCTGCGAGGGCTGTGATCGAGCGCCTGACTCACTCATGATCCAGGCCGCACGTGGGGATTGTGGCGCTCGGCCGGCACCGGATCAGCACCTGGCACCCAAGCGTCAGCCCCGTCGACGCGGTGCTCCCGCTTCCACACCGGAAGGCGCACCTTGATCTGCTCGATGATCTGCCGAGAGGCCCGATAGGCCTCGTCGCGATGTGGTGAGGCCACCGCGATCACGACACTGGCCTCCCCGATCGTCAACGCCCCAATGCGATGCTCGACGGCAATTTGCTCGGTCCCCAGAGTCTCAGCCGCCTCAGCGACGATCTGCGCGAGCTCATCGCTCGCCATCTCGGCGTAGGCCTCGTACGTCATGCCTGAGACCGCCTGCCCCTCGGCATGGTTGCGCACCTGACCGACGAAGAGCAGAACAGCGCCGTCAGCAGCGCCGCCTACGCGACCAAGCAGCAACTCAGGTTGCAGCGGTTCTGAAGTGATGCGGCTCCACATAGATGCAGATCGACCTGGAGAGTAAAGAGTCAGCCACCCGCCACCGGAGGGATCAGAGCAACCTCGTCACCGTCGGCGAGCGGTTGCTCTGCCGAAGCGTAACGCCGATTCACGGCCAGGGCGACGTGCCCCGGGAGCCGGGACCACCCGCCCCCCCGCGCGCGCAACTCGACCATCAGGTCGGCGACACAGGCGTCGGCAGGCAACTCGATGGGCACCCGCTCTTCACCAACGAGTTCCCGATACATGGCGAAGAGCAGCACATCAACCCGCATGGACCACGCCTCCCGGCATCACTGCCGAGGCTGAAGAAGACCGCCCCGCGGCCGCCGACCCAAGCCAGGGGGCGGACCCGCTCCATCGCGCATCTGTCGCATGCGCCCTTCCATGCGCTCGCGAAAGACAAAGAAGCGCACCAGCTGAGGTGCTGACAAGACGCTTCCTAGCTCGGTCACTTCGCTTTCAAACAGCTCCACCTCGCTCTGACGGAGTCGCACCAGCTCGTCGATCAGCGCCTCGGCCCGCTCATCGTCGGTCGTGGCATCAGCCTCCAGAATCTCACGGCGAATGGCACGCGAACGCTCGAGCAAAGAGTCCCTACGCGCACGAGAGAGCTCCATAACCCCGCGCAGACGCTCGACCTCAGCGTCTGAGAGATCGAGTTCGGCCTGCAGCAACGTCGCCATACGTTCCTGCACCCGGCGCTCGATTTCGGCGCGGGGCGGCCTCTGGGTCGGTCGCTGTTGGGCAGAAGCGGCATCAACCAAGCCAAGAGTGCCAACAAGCGCAATCAGCACTGCCATGGTCGTCTGCAGCGCGGCAGGTCGCAGGCCCACCCGGTTCGTGCCCCTCATCATCGCTCCGTCTCCTCGAGCCAGCGCAGCAGCTCTTCGTCAGAAAACCCGTCGAGATCAACTCCGCCCGCAAACGAACCTGACGCCTCAGGCCAGGGCGAGACCAGCATGTCGTCGAGGGCTGCAAGCACCTCGAGCGACTCTCCCTCAACCGGCCCCAGGTCAGGTCCCGACGGCGTCGCATCTTGCATTTGGCGCATCAGCAGCGGCGTGCCCAAGAGCAAGGCCAGAGACGCAGCCATGGCCAGACTCGATGGACGAAACCAAGGTGGGGGGCGCCGCGCTGCAGGCGTGGCGGCCGGCGCGATGGATGCCGCATGGATCGCCTCGCGAACCCTGCTTTCCAACCCCATGGGGGCCGGCGCGAGCGGCATGCCTGCCAGCTGTCCGACAAACGCAAACTCGGCTCTACAGTCGTCGCAGTCGTCGAGGTGCTGCTCGACCTGCGCTCGCAATTGGCCATTCAGACGCGCGGTCCCTACGTCTGGCAGCCGGTCACGCACTTCTGCGCAGTTCAGTGTGTTCATGTCTCGATAATCTCCCGTAACCTGCGGATGCCGTGGTGATAATTCACCCGTGCTGCTCCCTCTGATGATCCGATCGCCTCTCCGACTTCGCGAAACGAGAGGCCTTCGTTGATCCGTAGCTCGACGGACAAGCGCTGCTTCTCAGGCAAGGTGGCCAGAGCCGCACGGGCCCGGGCTGCCTCGTCGCCCCTGAGCGCCAGTACGTCAGGCGCAGGGCTTGGATCGTCGAGTTCAGGTACCACGTCGATGGAGCGCTCGTCGTGTCGCCCTCTCGAGCGCAATTCGCTGCGACCCGTGTTGACGACGATGCTGAGCAGCCACGTGCGAAATTCCGCGTCGCCCCGAAAGGCGCTCAAGCCCTGCACAGCCTTGATCCAAGCGGTCTGAACGACGTCTTGCGCAAGGTCGCCATCGCGAACCACGCTCAGGGCGACCCGCCATGCCACGTCGTTGTGCCGGCGGACCAGCCGGTCGAGGGCCTTGCGGTCGCCTGCCTGCGCCAGCCCTACCAACTCCGCATCAGGCGGCCCATGAGTATCGAAAGTAGCGCTCACGAAACGTACGACGCTCCGAAGAGCGCGTGTGTTAAATCAGGAGCGATTGTACTACCTGCCAGAGGTGCCGCGGCCTTAACCGTTACCCTGCACCCTGGCCACGCGTGAGGTGAGATGCTTCGAGGGCTTGAAGACCGGGACGGCGCGAGACGGAACCTCGACCGATTCTCCGGTGCGCGGATTGCGCGCCGTGCGGCTCTTGCGACGCCGTACCTTGAACGTGCCGAACCCACGAATTTCTATGTTCTCGCCGTTGGCGAGCGCCCGCTTCACCGCATTGAGAAAGCCGTCGACCACCAGAGCGCAGTCCTTCTTGGTGACGCCTGGGCCGATCGCCTCGGCGACCTGCTCGACCAGATCTGCCTTCGTCATGCCTGTGAACTCCCTGCGAAGAAAACCGTCAGCGAATAGTAGGGGGACTCGTCAGGCTACTACGCGCCACTCCGCGGGGTCAAGGGTGCCGAGTCAAAGCGTGCTCGCTCGCACCTTGAAGAGGGGG
>CAYVPD010000134.1:0-4981 GCA_964453545.1 uncultured Gemmatimonadaceae bacterium | reverse complement strand
CCGGCTAGCGGGCCGCGCAGACCGGCGTGCCCAAGCCCTGCCTTGTGGTCGACACCCTCTCGGTGACCATCGGAGCGATCCCCCTGCACCGACCCGACCGCCTGCCAGGCGCCCGGTAGTGCCAGATCAAACGACGCGGCGCCCAGCACCGAGCCGAAGCTGCCCCCCTCCAGGCGGGCGTGAGCACGGGCGCCTCCGCTCGTGCGCGTCACGACGTTGATCACACCCCCAACCGCATCGGTGCCGTAAAGTGATGAGCCCTGGCCACGCACGATCTCGATGCGCTCAACGAGATCGAGCGGGACGGACAGATCGAGATCGAAGTGCCCGGTCTGCGCGTCACTGACGGGAATGCCGTCGACGAGCACCAGCACTTGTTCAAACGAGCCGCCGCGCAGTGAGACGTCGGCTTGGGCCGGCGAGCGCGCCTGAAGGTCGACGCCGAGCCCCCAGCGCAGCGCCTCGCTGATGGTGCTCACAGCCAGCGTCTGGAGACGGGCCTGATCGAGCACCTCGGCGGCCCGGGTCACGCCACCACCGGGCAAGCGGGACGCGGCTGACACTTCGAGGCCCGGCAACCGCACCACAGAGTCAGTGGGCCATTGCGCAGCGATCGGAGCAGGCGCCACCACCGCGGCGATCAGCGCCAACACGCGCAGGCCTGACGTCGCCGACACCCGTGGCCGGCGCTTTCCCCGCGTCGATCCCGAACTCATGCGCCTGTCCCCTCTGAGAGAAATAGCTCCACGATCTCGCCCGCCACCGAATAGGGCGTCGCGACGCCCTGCGCGACCCGCTCGAGCGACTGCTCGAGGTGCTTGAGGCGGCTCTCTGACATCCACACCCGTCGTCGCAACTCTCGCTCGACCACGTCGCGCGTGCGCGTCTCGGCACGAGCTCGGCGGCGTGTCTCGAGCTCACCACTCTCGATGAGGTGGGTGCGATGCGCGTCGATCGCTTGCATGAGTTCGTCGATGCCCTCGCCGGCATGGGCGACCGTCTTAAGCACCGGCACCTGCCAGCCGGCGGGTTGCTCCCAGCGACGCGGCTGCTTGTCGGGCGCGGCCTCTTCGTCACGGCGCGTCATGCGCGAGAGATCGACGCCATGATGACCGGCGCCCGCATCTGATGGGCCGGTGCCCGCATCTGTCGGCCCTTCACCCATTCGCAGGTGCAGCGCCATGCGTACCTCTTTGACGAGGCGATCGGCACCGGGACGATCGGCCTTGTTGACCACGAAGATGTCAGCGATCTCCATCAGCCCGGCCTTCATCGCCTGAATCGCGTCGCCCGACTCCGGCACCAGCACCACGACCACCGTGTCGGTGGCGCCCGTGATCTCGAGCTCCGTCTGCCCCACGCCTACGGTCTCGACGAGCAACCGCTCGAAGCCATAGGCATCCATCAGGTCGAGCACTTCTCGCGTCGTCGCCGCGAGTCCGCCCAGCGACCCCCGGGTGGCCATCGACCTGATGAAGATGCCGGGATCAGTCGCGAGATCGTTCATGCGAATGCGGTCACCGAGCAACGCACCGCCGCTGAAGGGCGAGGTCGGGTCGACCGCCACGATGCCGACTTCGGCCTCGGCCGCGCGCCAAGCCGTCGCCAAGGCGGCGCCAAGCGATGACTTGCCGGCGCCGGGCGGGCCCGTCAGCCCGACGCGAGCCGAGCGCAGTCCAGCCTCGGACAGCGCGTGATGCAGAAATGCCTGAAAGCCCGGTCGCTCGTTTTCAACAAGCGAAATGGCTCGCCCCAGCGCCACCCTGCGGCGGGCACGGAACCGCTCGAGCAGTTCGGTTAGTTCGGGTGTCAGTTCGTGCATCGGTCAGTCGAAAGCGCAAAAGCGGGAGGGGTGCAAGCGACAGCGCGAGACGAGCAGGCGCGAGCCGATCAGGAGCGAGACGATCAGGAGAACGGCTCTCCCGGACGAATACCTCGCGCGTGCCGCAGCGGATTTTCGAGCAGATGCGACGGCAGAAAGAAAACCACGATGAACATCGCAAGCGAGGCCCCCAGCCCGAGGGCCAGCAGCCATCCGGTACGAATCGAGATGTACAAGATGCTCGTGATGAGGGCCGTCGCCGTCGCAAAAATCGACAGCAGCAGACGCCGCGCCTGCAGATGAACAAATCGCTCCTGCTGCTGCACATCGCGAGGGTGTACGCGCACCCTGAGTTCTTCGCGCTCCGTGCGGGTGAGCAGATCACGCACCGTGCGCAGAGTCGTTTGCACCTCATCAAAGAGGTTGCGGGCGAGCGCCGCGGGCTCCTTGCCCGTGGTTCTGAGAATGTCGCCCCGGAATTCCTTGATCACGCCGCGCACGAAGTGCAATCCATTGAAGCGCGGGTCGTAGCGAAACCCGATCCCCTCGAGCAATGCCCCCGCTCTGAAGAAGTAAACGAGTTCTTGGGGCAGGATCAGGGGCCAAGTATAAAACGTGTCGAAGAGCTGTTGCACGAGTTCCTGCACCCGCTCACGCCCCGTGGTCTGGGCGCGCTCGACGATCTGCATGATCTCGATGGCCGCCTCACGAATCTCGCCGCGCGAGACTTCGGGCGAGATGGCGCCGATCTGGTACATGCCGTTGATCATGCCGTCGAGATCTTCGCGGGCGACAGCCAGCGCCATGTTGAGAATGGTCTCGCGGGTCCAGCGAGGCACCTCGACAACCATGCCCCAGTCGAGCAGCACGATCGTGCCGTCGTCTTCGACGAGCAGGTTGCCCGGGTGCGGGTCGGCATGCAGAAACCCGTCGACCATCATCATGCGCAGGTACAGCCCGGTCAGCGTGCGCATGGTGTCGTCAAACGATAGCCGCCCACTCTCGAAGGCGTCGTGCAGTCGATCGATCTTGGTGCCCCGGCAGTACTCCATGACGAGCACCCGCCGACGAGTCAGCTCGCCCATGACGCGAGGCGTACGCACACGGCGCTCGTGGGCAAAGTTTTCGTTGAAGCGCCTGATGTGGTCGGCTTCTTTGCGAAAATCCATCTCCTCGCGAACGCGGTGACTGAATTCCCGCACCACCCCGGTCAGCGCCCGAATGTGGTGGTTCGGGAAGATGATGTTCAGCCAGAACAGCAGCCGGAACGAGATGTCGAGGTCGAGCGCGACGGTCTTTTCAACGCCAGGGCGCAGCACTTTGACCGCGACGTCATGCCCCTGCCAGCGGGCGCGGTGCACCTGGCCGAGCGATGCGGCTGCCAGCGGTTCGCGATCAAACGACTCAAATACGGCCTCGACCGGCTGCCCAAGCTCAGATTCCAGCACAGCCAAAACGGCGTCAGATGGATCTGCCGGCACTTGGTCTTGCAGCGTTCCGATGGAGCTCAGATACGGCTCGGGAAAGATGTCGGCGCGCGCTGAGAGCAGCTGTGCCAGCTTGATGAAGGTCGGGCCCAGCCTGGCAATGCTCGCGGTCAGCTTGTCGGCCCGCCGCTGATGCTGCTCAAACGTCCGTGGGGCGCTACGCCCAACGAAGATCCACCGGCGGCGATCGCGCAGAAATGCAATGACGAAGGGCAGCAGAGCGCCAAAAACCCGAAGACTGCGTCGCAACCGTCTCATGGTGCCCGCCTACAGCAGCAGGGCAGAAGCGAGCCCAAGCAGCAGCGTGAACCCGACCAGATCAGTTAGGGCCGTCAAGAACACCGACGAGGCCACGGCCGGATCGATCCCGACGCGGTTGAGCAACGTGGGAATGAACGCCCCGATGAAGCCGGCCACGAAGATGTTGCCCCACAGCGCGAAGAGCACCACGAAGGGAAGTAGGACCGGCAGAGATCCGCCCGACTGAGACACCGCTAGAAAGAGCACGCCGGCCGCGAGCAGCCCCAACGCGAGCCCGTTGACCAGGCCAACGAGCAACTCCTTGCTCACGGCGTCACTCTTGCGCTCCAAGGGCCCGTCTGACAACGCGATGCGACGCACCGTCACGGCAAGGGCCTGCGTGCCGGAGTTGCCACCCATGCCGGCGATCACCGGCATGAGGGCCGCCAGATACCACAGGCGCTCGATCGTCGCGCCGAAGAGCAGAACGGCCGCCGAGGCGATCGATGCCGTCGCCAGATTCAAGAGCAGCCAGGGCAGCCGGGAGCGCACCGCGTCGGCCCACTCACCGCGCACCTCTTCGAGCTCTGACACACCGGCGAGGCGCAAGATGTCTTCGGTGCGCTCGGCCTCGAGCACGTCGATCACGTCGTCAAAGGTGATGCGGCCCAGCATGCGGCGATCGGCGTCGACCACCGGCAGCGATGCGAGGTTGTAGCGAGAGAGCAAGCGCCCCACTTCTTCTTGGTCGGCGTCGGGGGTGACCGCCACCGGTACGTCTTCGACCAGATCGGCCACCGACGTATCGGGCTCGGCCAGAATCAGATCGGCAAGCGGCACGGTGCCAAGCAGGCGCTCGCCATGGTCGACCACAAAAATGGCGTAGAAGTCTTCGACCTCGCGCCCCTGCCGACGCACCTCGTCAATGGCCTGACGCGCTGACAGAGCGCCGTTGATGGCCACAAACTCGGTGGTCATCAGCCCGCCGGCCGACTCCTCGTCGTAGAGCAGAAGGTCTTGCAGCTCCTGCGCGTCTTCGCTCGGGAGTGCAGCAAGAATGCGGGCCGCCTCTTCGGGCTCGAGTTCAGAGATCAGGTCGGCGGCGTCGTCGTCGGCCAATTCGCCGACGAGCTCAGCGCCTTCGGCCGGCGAAAGCGCGCCAAGCAGGTCAGCTCGCTCTTCACCCTCTTCCATCTCGGCCAGTGCCTCGGAGGCCAACTCGGCCGGGAGCACCCGCAGCAGGGCAAGCTGCGTAGCGACATCGGGCATGCCCTCGAGCACGTCGGCCACGTCGGAGGGGTGCAGGTCGACCTCAGACAGCAGGGCCGCCACCGCAACCATGTCACCCGATGAGACGAGCGCTTCGAGGCGCTCACGCAGCTGCACGATCTCAGGTGCCATGACCGCCCTCAGGTGCGGGAATCGCCTCTTC
>CAYVPD010000133.1:0-5025 GCA_964453545.1 uncultured Gemmatimonadaceae bacterium | reverse complement strand
AGCACGATGCCCTGCGCCGTCTGAACCAGAGCCTGGCTGTTTGACTGAAGCTCCGGCAGGTCGAGAGGCACGAGTGCGGTGTTGCCAGCTCCCTGGCAACCGACGAACACGAGCGAGACCGCTGCCAGAAACACGGGGAGGGCGCGGCGGTGCAAGTTGCGATTCATGATGTCCTCGAGTCGTTCGTGAATCCCGACCCCGGCTGAGGTCAGGTCGAATAGTGCTGAAGATGTCGGTCTGCGTGCGACCGATCAAGCGAATGCGCCCCTCGGCGGGGCACAGCGTACTGGCAGATTCAGGTGCGGTTTGGCACGTCCATCAGCACGTCGATGACTGCCGAGGTGTCTGAGAAATCCTCGACGACTGCGTCAGCACCCGTTGCCTCAAGTACTTCTGCCGAGAAATTGCCGGTCGCCACAGCGAGCGTGCGCAGACCGTGCGCCTGGCCGCATTCCACATCACGCGGCGTGTCCCCGATCACCCATACTCGCTCTGCAGCAAAATCAGTGCTCCAATGACGGCGCGCGCGCTCCAGTGCGAGACCCGGAAGGTGGTTGCGCTCCTCGGAGTCTGAACCAAAGGCACCGATCAGGAACGGGTCGCGCAGCCTGGGCCCTCGCAGCTTCAAGTCAGCCCCCCCGGCCACATTACCGGTGACCAGCCCAAGACCGATCTGCGGTGCCAGCGCCACGTCAGTCAGCGCGGTCATCAACGTCTCGACCCCAGGCAGTACGTGCATCGGAACGTTAGGCAGCCGCGTCTCCAATTCTGCGAGATACCGCTCGACCAAGCGGGGCAACCCGTGGTCAATTTCGGCATCAGACAGGCCATCTTCACGAAGCAGTTCGCGAGCGATCTGCGGATCTGTCTTGCCCGAAAACTCATGTGTTTCGATCGGGCCCGCGGTGCCATAGGTCGCCAGCATGGCCACATGAAACGCCTGCTTTGCGGGGCCGCCAGCCACCAACGTGCCATCGATGTCGAAGAGCAGCAGAGTGCGCATCACGCCGCCGCACCCGTCGCCACCTCGGCGAGCTGCGCGGGATCGATGTTGCCCCCGCTCACGACGACCGCGACTCGCCGACCGGTCAGGTCGATCTGCTTCGAGATCAGGGCCGCTGTCGTGGCCCCCCCGGAGAACTCGGTCACCAGACGATGGCGCTGAAGCAGGAACGCGGTGCCACAGCGAATGGCATCATCGGTTACGGTCACCACGCCTTCGGCCAGGCGAACCAGATGCTGATAGGTCAGCTCACCGGCGCGAACTGGAAGCAGGCCGTCAGCGATCGACCCCGTCGAGGGTAGCGTCACCGGGCCCGCATGCGCAAAAGCGGCCTGCATGCTCGCACCGCCGGCCGGCTCCACACCCCAGATGCGCGCCTCAGGTCGAAGCCCGCGCACCGACACCGCGACCCCTGATGCCAGCCCTCCACCCCCGATGGGCACCAAAACGGTGTCGACGTCGGGCCATTCTTCGACGATCTCGAGCCCGACCGTGCCCTGCCCTGCGATGATGGCCGGGTGATCAAACGGGGGAATCATCACCAGCCCTTCGGCCTCAGCAATCGCCTCGGCGCGTGCTTTGCGCTCCAACGAGGTGGTGCCCTCGAATTCCACCCGGGCACCCAAACGCCGCGCTCCAGCCACCTTGACCGACGGCGCCGTGGTCGGCATCACCACGACGGCGGCAATGCCCCGAATGCGTGCTGCGAGGGCGACCGCCTGAGCATGATTGCCCGACGAGTAGGTGATTACCCCGTTGCCGAGCTCACCATCGGCGAGGGACTGCACGAAGTTGCTGGCCCCGCGGGCCTTGAACGCACCCGCAAGCTGCAGGTTCTCACATTTGATGCGCACCTCTGCCGCCCCGGAGAGCTCGGCGAGTTCGGGGGCGGGCAGCAGCGGCGTGCGCACGACCACGTCGCGCACCCGCCCTGCCGCGGCCTCGATATCAGCCAAGCACACCTGATCGGCAAACGGCCCCGTGGGTGACGGGGCACCGAGCCGCCGAGACTCAGGCGTGCTCACTCGGCCTCGGTCGCCTCACCCGCATCGGCCTCGGGCATCTCATCGCCCTCAGCTGCTGCGATCACCTCTCCGGTTTCTTCGTCGAACTCCTCCCCTTCTTCAACCGCCATGCGGGCCACGTCCATCACCACGTCACCCTCATCGAGGTTGACCAAACGCACACCCTGCGTGGCCCGCCCGATGGTGCGAATCTCGGCGACTTTCTGCCGGTTCACGACCCCTTTGCGAGTGATGAGCATGAGCTGCTCGTCATCAGACACGCTCTTGATTGCCACGACATCGCCCGTGCGCTCGCCAACCTTGATGTTGATGACGCCGTAGCCGCCGCGACCCTGCAGGCGATATGCATCGACCTCGGTACGCTTGCCCATGCCGCGACCGGTGACCACCAGCAGATTGGCCTCGTCACGCGTGACCACCATGCCGACCACCTCGTCATCACCGCGCAGACGAATGCCGCGGACGCCGGCGGTCGCCCGCCCCATGGGGCGCGTGTCAGACTCTGTAAAGCGGATCGCCATCCCCTTGCGTGTCGCGAGAATGATCTCGCTGTCGGGGTCGACAATCTGCACGTCGATCAGCGTGTCGCCCTCGTTGATGTTGATGGCGTTCAGGCCGACCGAGCGAATGTTGGAGTAGGCCGAGAGCGCCGTCTTCTTGATCTGGCCCAGGCGCGTCGAGAAGAGCAGATAGCGGTCGTCGGCGAACTCACGCACCGGCACCACGGCTGCGACTTCTTCGTCGGCCGACATGTTCAGCAGGTTGATGATCGGCTTGCCGCGCGACTGACGACTGCCCTCGGGAATCTGCCACACCTTCAGCCAGTAGCACTGGCCTTGGCGCGTGAAGATCATGAGGGTGTCGTGCGCCGAAGCCGAGAAAATGTGCTCTGACCAGTCGTCATCTTTGGTCGTGGCGCCGCGCAGCCCTCGTCCCCCCCGACGCTGCGCCCGGTAGGTATCGACCGATTGGCGCTTGATGTAGCCATGGTGCGACACCGTGATGACCATGTCATCGTCGGGAATCAGGTCTTCCATGTTGAACTCGCCTACACCACCGATGATCTCGGTGCGCCGCTCGTCGCCATGGCGATCTGCGACCTCGCGCAGTTCGTCAGAGATGATCTGCATGCGGCGGTCGTGCGAGCCGAGAATCTCTTCGAGCTCGGCAATGCGCGCGCGCACCTCGGCCAGCTCTTCTTCGAGCTTCTCCATCTCGAGGCCGGTGAGCCGCGCAAGACGCATGTCGAGAATCGCTTTGGCCTGCCGCTCGCTGAGCCCGAAGGTCGACTGCAGGTTGGTTGAGGCAATCTCGGTGTCGCGCGAACCGCGAATGATCTTGATGACCTCGTCGATGTTGTCGACGGCGATCTTCAGACCCTCGAGAATGTGCTCCCGCTCCTTGGCCTTGCCGAGGTCGAACTCGCTGCGCCGCACCACCACGTCATGACGGTGATCGATGAAGTACTGCAGCATCTGCCGCAGCGTCAGCACGCAAGGCACGCCATCGACCAGGGCGAGCAAGATCGTCCCGAAGGTCGACTGCATCTGCGTGTGCTTGTAGAGCTGGTTTTCGACGACGTACGGCACGGCGTCGCGCTTCAGCTCGATGACGACACGCATGCCCTCGCGGTCTGATTCGTCACGCAGGTCACGGATGTCGGTGATCTTCTTGTCGCTGACCAGCTGCGCAATCTGCTCGACCAGACGGGCCTTGTTGACCATGAACGGCAGCTCGGTGATCACCAAGCGCTCACCACGGCCGTCTTCTTCTTTGTGAACCCGAGCCCGCATGACCACACGGCCTCGCCCGGTGCGATAAGCATCACGCACCCCATCGATGCCGCAGATGAAGCCGCCCGTCGGGAAATCAGGGCCGCGAACGATGCTCTCGAGCTCGTCTTGGTCGAGCTCGGGCTTTTCGATCAGGGCGATACAGGCGTTGGTGACCTCGCGCAGATTGTGCGGCGGAATGTTGGTCGCCATGCCGACCGCGATCCCTGACGACCCGTTGATGAGCAGGTTCGGAATCTTGGACGGCAGAACGGTCGGCTCTTCACGCTGTCCGTCGAAGTTCGGCGCGAACCTGACGGTTGCTTTGTCGATGTCTTCGAGCAGTTCGGTCGCCAGACGCGTCAGACGCGCCTCGGTGTAGCGGTAGGCAGCCGCCGAGTCTCCGTCGATCGACCCGAAGTTGCCCTGCCCTTCGACCAGCGGGTAGCGCAGCGAAAAGCTCTGCACCATGCGAACCATGGCGTCGTAGACCGCTGAGTCTCCGTGCGGGTGATACTTACCCAGCACGTCACCGACGACGGTCGCACTCTTCTTGAACGGCCGACCCGGCGTCATGCCCGCTTCTTGCATCGCAAAAAGAATGCGCCGATGCACGGGCTTGAGTCCGTCGCGTACGTCGGGGAGGGCTCGCTGCACGATCACGCTCATCGAATAATCGATGAACGACTCGCGCATTTCGTCTTCGAGCAGACGGGTCAGAACGACCGACGTGCTTCCGCCTTCGGCCGTCGTCGCACCCTCTTCTTCGTTGAACTCGCCCTCGTTGCCCTGCGTATCGTCAGCCATCTGCAATCCTCAGATGAAATTCTCGGGGGATGCCGCGCACCCAAACCCCTCTAAATGCTTGAAAAATAACGCTTGAACCGGGTTTGGAGCAAGCAAGGGAGGGGGGTGCAAAAACGGGCGCAACGCGGCATGGGCCTACACCCCGGGGTCAGGGCACATGCTTTTATTGTACTGTTGGGTACAGTTTATGGCTCAGCCCGCTCCAAGCTTGCCATAACAGGAGACCTCAGGCAATCAGCTGATTTGCTTTAGCTCGAGCGCGATCGGCTGTGCGGCCGAGGTGATGCGCAGCGGAATCTGCGGGGCATCGACACGCACCCAGAGCGTCTGGGGCTGCGAGCCTGCGACCTCGATCCGCCACGCGTCGAACGTGCCGGCAGGCACGAGCGACCACGGCGTTGCGCCACGGGTCAGGTGC
>CAYVPD010000132.1:0-5033 GCA_964453545.1 uncultured Gemmatimonadaceae bacterium | reverse complement strand
ACTTGAGGCCGTGCGGCAGGGGCGCGGCTACGTGGTGACGACGGGCCAACAGCCCGGTTTGCTGGGTGGGCCGCTGTACTCGCTCTACAAGGCCGTCACGGCTGCGTGCCTCGCTGACCATCTCGAGCAGCAGCTTGGTCGCCCCGTTGCTCCCGTTTTCTGGACGGCCTCTGAAGATCATGACTGGCAAGAGGCCGATCACGCGCACTGGGTAGACCTCGAGAATCAGCTGCATCGCCTGACGCTCCCGCCCGTCGTTGGCGCGGGGCAGCAGCCGCTGCACAAGCTCGCCATGGGGCCAGGCCTGAACGACGTGCTGGACGCGCTCGCAGGCATGATGACGGGCACCGACCTTGCCGCCGCTCAGTTGGAGCATCTGCGCCAGCATTACCGCCCCGGAGCGACGTTGCCAGAGGCGTTTGAAGGATGGCTGGCGGAGCTGCTCGAGCCGCTTGGGGTGCTGTTCGTGCAGGCGCACGACCCGTGGCTCAAGCAGGGTTCGGTGACGGTGCTGACCAAAGAGATTGAGCAGACTACCGAGCACGAGCAGCGCCTCGCCGCCCGAGCGGCCGCGCTGGGAGTCGCTGGTTACAACGTTCAGGTCCCGATTCTTGAGGGTGGCGTGAACGTGTTTGTCGAGGCAGACGGCGGGCGTGAACGCCTCTACCGCGATGCTGAGGGCTTCTATCTGCGGCATTCCGGGCAACGCTTCACTCTTCAGGAGCTCGCTTCATCGTTGGCTGATGACCCATCGAGGTTCTCGCCCAATGTCTTGAGCCGCCCGGTTGTCGAGAGTGCGGTGCTTCCGACGCTCGCCTATGTCGCAGGGCCCGGGGAGCTGGCCTATTTCGCGCAGCTCAGCCCGTTGTTCGAGGCCCATGGTATCGAAATGCCGGTGATTGTGCCTCGTCTCGGAGCGACGGTGGTCGAATCGAAGGTCGACAAGGTGCTTCGTAAGTTCGACCTCGAGATCTCGCAAATGGCGCGGCCCTTTCATGAGCTCGCCGCGGAGCGGGCGCGCGACGACATGCCCGAAGAGCTTCGGCGCGCCTTGGGGGCGTTTCGTGGGGCGATTGGTGCGCAAGTCGGCGAGCTGACCAAGGCCGTGCAGGCGCTAGACTCCACACTGAAGGGAACCATCGGACATGTGCGCAGCGTCGCATTCGACGCGTTGGACGATGTCGAGCGAAAGGCGCTTCACGCTGTGAAACGCGAGAATGAGATTGGCCTGCAGCAGTTGGAGAAGGCGCATCTTCATCTGTTTCCTGAGGGGCAACCTCAGGAGCGCTGCTTCAACGCCCTGTACTACCTCTCTCGGTATGGGCCTGAATTTATCACCGAGGTGGCTCGTCAGTTCGCCGAGGCACTCCCCGTCCGTGAGGGCGCGTCATGAGTGGCACGACGCTCGCCTTTCTCATTGTGTTGCTGGCACTCAGCATTCCCATTCTCGCAATTCTGGTTGATTCGCAGTTGGGCAAGGCCCTCGCGTCTCGCATTGAATCCGGGCGCACGCCTTTGGATGCTGAGCTGCAGGCGCGGCTGGTGGCGCTCGAGTCAGAATTGGAGCGTGTAGCGGGGGAGTTGGAGGCCACGGAAACCCGGCTTGAGCGAGTGATGGAGGCCAATGAGTTCATGACCCGACTTCTGTCCCAGAGCTCGGGCGGCAGCACCACGGCATCTGACGAGCCGGACGCTTGAGGCTGTGATCACGCGGCTTGCCGGAGGGGCTCAGGTCGGGCTGGGCATCTTCTTGAGTCGCATCAGCGGCTTTGTCAGAGATGCCGTGCTCGCGGCGTTTTTTGGCAGCTCCCGAGTCGCCGATATCTGGTACTTGAGTCTTCGCACGCCCAACCTGATCCAGAACCTGTTGGGCGAAGGCACGCTGTCGGCCTCGTTCATTCCGATCTATTCGCGGTTGCTCGCCGAGGGCCGGGAGCGCGAGGCAGGTCGTTTTGCAGGCGCCATTTTCGGGTTGGTCGCCGTTGCAGCCTACGGCCTCGCGCTGGTTGGGGTCCTGGGCGCTCCGTGGATCGTCAGTTTGCTCTTCAGCAAGATTGATGCGGCCAACGCACAGACGCTGGTCTCCCTTTTACGCATCATGATGCCCATGACGGCCACGCTGACGCTTTCAGCGTGGGGCCTGGGTGTGCTCAACACCCACGGCCGCTTCTTCATTTCGTATGTCGCACCCGTGGCGTGGAATGCCGCGATGGTGGGCACGGTGCTGCTGGGTGCCGCTGTCGTCGGCTCGGAAACGGAGCCGGGCCATCAGCAGCTGGTGATTTGGGTCGCGTGGGGGGCTCTGCTTGGCGCAGTCGCACAACTTCTGGTGCAGCTGCCCGGTTTGTTGGCCACACTCAGAGGATTCCGTGTCAGTCTTGATCGCGAGATCGTCGGCGTCGACGAGGCGCTGCGTCGCTTTGGCCCCGCTGTGGCGGGCCGGGGCGTCGTCAACCTGTCGGGCTTTCTGGACGGGATTCTTGCAGCCTTGTTGGTTGAAGGTGCCGTAGCCCACTTGGCACGGGCCCAGACCCTCTTCGTGCTCCCAATATCGCTATTCGCCATGTCGGTCGCGGCCTCGGAGTTGCCGGCCATGTCGCGCTCGTCGCTCGATCATGCCGATGCGCTGCGTCAGCGCATTTGCTCGGCGCTGGAGCGGGTCGGGTTCTTCTTGGTGGCGTCGACGGCCGCCTACTTGACGATGGGCGATCTGTTCGTCGCGGCGCTTTACCAACGGGGCGACTTCGGCGCGGTCGATACGCTGGCGGTCGGTGCTGTACTGGCCGCGTATTCCCTGGGGTTGCTGGCTTCGGGGCGCTCACGCACCCTCGTGACTGCCTTGGCGGCCCTTGGTGACACTGCGACGCCGGCGCGTTTCGCCGCGGTACGTCTTGTGGCCGCCATTGGCATTGGTGTGCCCCTCATGTTTCCCCTGGATCGCTACGGCACGTTGGACATTCGATTCGGGGCGGTGGGGTTGGCCGTAGGGTCGGCTGTGGGCGCGTGGGTCGAATATGCGCTCCTGCGGCGGGAGATCATGCGTCGAGTGCCGGGCAGCATTCCTGCGGTGCGACATCTCTTGAGCTTGGGTGCTGCCGCGGCGGTGGCCGGGGTGGGGGCGTTGATGGTACGTGCGCCGGCTGAGCTGTACCTGCGACCTGAGCTTCCCGCAGCGTGGGCTGCACCGGTGCTGGCGCTCGGAACGGCGTCGGTGTTCGGGGTACTTTATCTGGCCGTCACCACGCGGCTCGGCGTTGCGGTCCCGTTGCGCTCTGCGCTACGCCGCTGAGTCTGCTGCGTCTGACGAACGGCGCTTCTCGAACCCTCCCGGCTGTGCACCCCGAACTCGAGACCAAGCTGCGCACCCTGCCACGTACGCCGGGTGTTTACCTGTTTCGCGATGAGCGCGGCGAGGTGCTCTACGTCGGCAAAGCGAAGCGGCTGCGCGATCGCGTACGCAGTTATTTCGCCGCGTCGGCTTCGCACGGCATCAAGACGCAAGAACTCGTGCGCAGGGTGCATGATCTCGACACCATCGTGGTCGGCTCCGAGGCCGAGGCGCTCATTCTTGAGGCCAACCTCATCAAGGAGCATCGCCCGCGCTTCAACATTCAGCTGCGCGACGACAAGCGGTATCCCTACATCAAGGTCACGGTCAACGAACCCTTTCCGCGGGTGTTCGTGACCCGCAAGGTGCGTAACGACGGCGGGCGTTATTTCGGCCCCTACACGTCGGTCGGCAAGATGCGCAGCGCGCTGGAGCTCGTGAAGCGACTGTATACCGTTCGTTCGTGCCGCTATCGCCTGCCCACCGAGGCCCCCGCCCGTGCCTGCCTCGATTACCACATCGGGCGCTGCAAGGCGCCGTGCGTGGGCCTGCAGACGCAGGCGGACTACGGTGCGATGATGCGCGAGATCCTGGACATTCTGGGCGGAGATACCGAAGAGCTGAGGGAGCAGATGGCCGTGCGCATGCGGGCCGCCGCCGAGACTCTGGACTTCGAAGAGGCCGCCCACCTGCGAGACGTCGTGCAAGGGCTGGACACTCTGGCGCGCTCCCAGCGTGTAGAAAAGGTCGGGGGCGGCGATCAAGACGTCGTGGGACTGGCGCGCGATGGGGAGCTCGGGGTCGCCGTGGTCATGCGCATCAGAGATGGCGTACTCTTGGGGCGCGACACGCTGCGCTTCAGCGATCTCGTCGATGAAGATGAGGGCGATCTGCTACGCGCTTTTGCCGCGCGGTACTATCTGGGCCGAGGTGGTGAGGCAATTCGGGCGTTGCCGCGTGAGATCGTCTTTGCGAGCGAGTTTGCCGATCGAAAGACGCTCGAAGACGCACTCACATCGCTTGCAGGGCGTCGCGTCGCCACGGTCATTCCGCAGCGTGGCGACAAAGCCCGTCTGGTCGAACTGGCCGCGACCAACGCCCACCATGCCCTCGAAGACCGCATTACCGGGCTTATGCCAGCCGCCGATCGTGCCGACGAGACCTTGTACGCCTTGCAAGAGAAGCTCGACCTCAAGGTCGTGCCTCGCCTCATGGTTTGCTTTGACATCTCGCACACGCAGGGCACCGAGACGGTGGCCAGTGCGGTGGTATTCGAGAATGGCGAGCCGAAGAAGTCGGAGTATCGCCGCATGAAAATCAAAGGCGAATGGGGCAATGATGACTATGCCTCCATGCACGAGGCGGTCACGCGGTGGTTCACGCGGCGTCGAGACGAGGGCCAGGTTTTGCCCGATCTTTGCCTGATCGATGGCGGCAAGGGCCAGCTGAGTGCTGCACTTCAAGCGCTGGAAGGCCTCGGACTGGGCGACGTTGGGCTGGCGGCGCTTGCCAAGCGCGAAGAAGAGGTCTTTCTTCCGGGCCGCAGCGCCTCCGTGCGCCTGGAGCGCCGCGATCGCGCTCTGCATGTGCTGCAGCGCATTCGAAATGAGGCCCACCGGTTTGCGGTCAGCTACAATCGAAAGCTGCGGGGCAAGCGCACGGTGCGCAGCGAGCAGGATGGTGCCGCCGGGGGTCTCATAGACGC
>CAYVPD010000131.1:0-5035 GCA_964453545.1 uncultured Gemmatimonadaceae bacterium | reverse complement strand
TCAGCTATCTGAAAGACTTTCTCTTCAGCGCCGAACGAGCCCGGCAGCCCGTACGCGCCTTGTCTGGCGGAGAACGCAACCGCCTGCTGCTGGCCCGACTCTTTACGCGCCCAGCCAACCTGCTCGTGCTCGACGAACCGACGAACGACCTCGATACCGAAACCCTGGAGCTGCTTGAGGCACGGCTGGTTGCCTTTGAAGGGACCGTGCTGGTCGTCAGCCACGATCGGTCGTTTCTCGACAATCTCTGCACAAGCACGCTGGTCTTTGAGGGCAACGGCGTCGTTCGGGAGTTCGTGGGAGGCTACTCCGACTGGAAACGTGTCGCGAGGCGTCAGGCAGCGGCCGATGACGAGAGCCGGGCGAGCACCCGCCGTCGAGAGAAGTCGACCCCCGAGCGTTCTGACCGTCGAGCCGAGGCGCCGCGCAAACTCACGTGGCGGGAGCAGCAGGAGCTCAAGGCACTCCCGGAACAGATCGAGGCACTGGAGGCAGAGCTCGAAGACCTTCACGCCACCATGGCAAACCCGGAGTTCTATCGCGGGGCGCCCGACGAGATCCGGGCTGTAAATGAACGGCTGGGGCAACTCGAAGCAGAGATCGAAGCCGCCTTCCTGCGCTGGAGCGAGCTGAGCGAGGTGGCCTGACGGCTACGGCACGGAGTATGCAGTACGAAGGGGCATGATTGCCCCCCAACCCGAGCCGTTCCACGACCGTGTCGATGCAGGCCGCGTGCTTGCCGATGCGGTCGTGGAACGTCTTCACCTACGGCACCCCTCGCTACACGACCCTCCCCTGATTCTCGGTCTGCCCCGAGGCGGTGTTCCGGTCGCACACGAGATCGCCCAACGCCTCGACGCCCCGCTCGACATTTGGGTCGTGCGCAAGATCGGCGTGCCCAATGATCCCGAGTTGGGCATGGGGGCCATCGCTGAGGGAGGCCAGCTGCACCTCGACCCCCACACGATCCGGCTTGGAGGGCTGGACCGCCCGAGTGTCGATGACGCGATTGCATCGGCTCGCGCCGAACTCGCGCAGCGTGTGCACCGTCTGCGCGGGTCTGGCGCCGCCCCGGACCCGAACGGCCGACGGGTCGTGGTCGTTGATGACGGCATCGCCACGGGCGGATCGGCGCTTGCCGCCGTCGATGATCTACGTCGGCTCGGAGCCCGCTACATCATGCTCGCTCTGCCCGTCGCGCCGGCTACGGCACTCGACGAACTCTTAGCGCATGTCGACGATCTGGTGGTCGCCCGGACCCCCAGCGACCTCGGAGCGATCAGCTCCTGGTACGAGGACTTCTCTGAAACCAGTGAGGCTGAGGTCGTGCAGCGACTCGCACAGGCCCGCCACGCTTGGGCACTTCAGGAGAGCCGGGCTCAGTGCGTTGAAGTCTCGGCACCGCGGGCGTCTTCAGACCAGTAGAGCCAGAAGGCAGACAAACTGTCGTCATCAGAGCCCAGCTCGCGCTCGCCGGCCGGCAGACCGTTTTCTTGCAGAATGTAGGTAATCACGTCGGTCACATCTTGGCGCGGCAACGAATACGGCGGTTCGCCGTTGGGCATGCGCTCCCAGATGTAGAAGAAGAACCGGTAGATCGACTCGCCATTCCAGCGATCCTGAAACCGCTGGTCTTCCCAGTCGACGACCTCGTGACAGTTGGAGCACACGTTCTCGAAGACCTGTGCACCTCGCTCTGCCTGGCCGGCTGTGTAAACGCCATCGAGCGTGCTGGCATCGTCGTCCCATTCGAGCCATGCCTCGTCGTCGGCCGCATCGGCAGCGCCGGCTTCGACGTCTGAGGCCACTGGCGCCGGCGTCGTCTCTGCCGCCGGGCCCGCCACGGCCCCACCACCGCAGCCCGTCAAGAATACGACCGCTGCCAATGCACGACAGACGCGGGCCATCTCAAAACGGCTCGTACCCGTAACGACTTCGCCGATGGTGGCTGCCTCAACCTTCTGCATGGTCTGACTCTCCGGGGGGAACGGGATCATCGCTTGGGCGCTCTCCGCGCTGTGCAACAAACATACTTTGTGGCATCGCGGCCTGATGCGCCAGCCGTGCCGTGCCCTCAACCGCGGGGCTCAGGGGGCGGTGGCTGAAAGGTCAAAGATCGGCAGGTACATCGAGACGACCATCGCTCCTACAAGGATGCCCAGGCCTGCGATGATCAATGGCTCCAAGGCGCTCATCAGCACGTCTGCCTCGGCGTCGATCTGCTCGCCGGCCTCAAGCGGCCGAGTGCGCTCGATCGTCTCGGCGGCCAGTCGCTCAGCGGCCGAATCGAGAGCCGCAGCCGCATCGGGCAGCCCTGCCAGCACATCGACGGTGGCCCGGGTGCGATCCAACGCAACCCGAACCACGCCGGCAACAAGCAAGATTGCCAGGCCGCGCAACAGAAGAGTTCGTTCACCCGTCGCCATGCCACACGTTGGGCATGATGTCAGGGCGATACGATGCTCAGATGCGCCAACCTGCAGTTGATGACCCCGGCACCTCTCGCAGAGAGCTCAGGTGCGCACGCGTGCGAGCAATACGATCCCGCCGACCAGAAATAGCAGATTGGGCAGCCAGGCCGCCTGCATCGGCGTCAGTGCTCCCGCTGAACCCAGGCCGGCCGAGACGCGAAACAGCAGCAAATAGACAATGGTCGTCGCGAGCGAGATGCCGATGCCGTAGGCGGCTCCACCGCGGCGGTTACTCGTCGCCAGCGGTGTGCCGAACAAAATGATGACGAGCGTCGCCACAGGAATGGCGATTTTCTGCTCTTTTTTCGTGCGCAACTCGTTGGAATTGCCGCCGGCACGCTCGACGATACTCGCCTGGCGCTCCAGTTCGGCATAGGTCAGCTCTTCTTCGTCACGCACGTCTTGCAGCAATTCTTCGGGCTGCTCGTCAAACGCTCGAATCTGCAAATGGTCGAAACGCATGGCTGACTCGAATCCGTCAGGCCAGATACGCCGAAAAACGCCCTGATTGAAGTCCCACTGCCCTTCAGACCACGCCGCGTCAGACACCTCAATATGGAGCGATACCGCATCACTGCCGCGCCGCTCGGCGTGGATGCCCACACCCGTCATGCGGGGAGGAGCTAGATCGATACGCTGAACGGCGAGGGCCAACCCATCTCCCGAGCGATAGACAAAGTCCGAGCGCCACTGCCGTGACGGGTCGCGTCGCTCGAGAATGTCGGTGGCGCGACGCTTGCTCAACGGAACGACATCGGTCGCCGCCAACGCGACAGCAGCGAGCAGCGTACCAAGCGCCAGCACCGGAAGCACCAGTCGATGAAACGAGACGCCACCGGCCTTGGCCGCCACGACCTCACGATGGGTGGTCATGCCGTGCACCGTGAAGATCGCCGCGATCAGCCCGGCGATCGGAAAGCTCCAGTGCAGATATTCAGGCAGGTTGTAGACGTACCCGAGTGCGATCTGGCCAAGAGTAAGATCAGAGTCCAGATAGTCGTCGAGCCGTTCCGTCAGGTCACCCAGCACGAACAGGGGCGGCGTCGCGAGAATCGAGACCACGAAGAGCTTGAGAAATGTCGTGGCGACCAACCGGTCAAGAGTCTTCACGACTCCGACTCCCCCGTCTGACCCGCTGTGACTGTGGCCAGGCGTCGCCGGGAAAAGGGCCGCAGCACCCATGAGCGCAGCACCCAGGCAAGTTCATCCCAACCGCCCCCACGCATGGTGGCCGATTCCCGACCCATCCCGCGCACCAGCACCAGCCCCACGAGGGTGAAGAGCACGTTGGGAATCCACATCGAGACCCAGGGGGGTGCGAGCCCGCGGTCGGCCAAGTCTTCTCCACCAATCAGCCCGACCCAATAGATCGCAAAGATCACCGACGAGGCGGCGATCACCATGCCCAACCCTCCCCGGGGAAAGCGAATGGCCAGCGGCACCCCGAGCAGAACGAAGACAATGCAGGCAAACGACAACGTCAGCTTCTTGTGAATCTCGACTTCATAGCGCGCGATACGCTGCTCTGCGGCGGAGATCTGCTGCGCACTCGAGCGCACGCCCTGCACCGTGCGATACGAGAGCTGGTCACGCGTCATTACGCCACGCTGGCCCGTTCCCTCGGGGCGTGGGCGCGCTGCATCAATGATGGTGCGCACCAGCGGTTCGTCACCGATGTCCAACCCCATGGCAATGCGCACCGCCTCGACACTGCGATCGCGCGAGACCTGACGAAGATCAGCAATCTGCTGGCGTGCCAAGTCTGTGGCCTGACGCAGCAAGCCGATGCCCATTTCCCGATCTCCTCGGGAGGAGCCCGCCATGTTGCGCTCCATCTCGTTGCCAATCCCCCGCAGCGGCACGACCTGCTTGTCGAAATACACCTTTTGGAAGGCCCCGGGCTGGTCGAAATCCGTTTCGAAGACCACCCCATCGAAGAGCGTCAGGTATAGGTCGGTTCGGGCCTCGTTGAAGGCCATGGTTCCGCTGTCGGCGTAGGTCACCCGCCGACGCAGCAGGTTGGTGGCCGGAAAGATCGCGACATCTTCAAGCGACGAGGTCGCGTTGTCGATGCGGGCAGCCGAGATGAAGAACGTCTGTCCGGTCTCGACCGACTGGATGCGGTTCATGACCTGCTCGCGCAATACGAAGGTCGGAGTCTTGCGGTTGATGTCCAGCAGCAGGTTCTTTAGGCGGTGGTTCGCCTCGGGCAGCACCTGATCATTGAAATACAGCATGATGCCGCCAAAAATGACGCCCAAAACCAGCAACGGAGCCAGCAGTCGGCGCGGCGAGATTCCCCCCGCTTTCATGGCGGTGATCTCGTTTGACGCCGTAAGCTCGGTAAAGGCGTGCAGAATGGCGACCAACACGGCCATCGGCAGAGTGAGCGCGATGGTGTGCGGCAGCGAAAGGAGCAGGAAATCGACCACGATGTCGGCCGAAAGCCCCTTGCCGGCAAGGTCTTCCATGCGCCGGGCAACGGCATTCAAAAAGAGCAGGCCGGTGAGCGCAGAGAGCGCAAAGAAAAACAGCGTGAAAAAATGCAGGCAAAACCACAAGGG
>CAYVPD010000130.1:0-5035 GCA_964453545.1 uncultured Gemmatimonadaceae bacterium | reverse complement strand
ACCAACGGATCTGTCGGTCGGAAGGAGGAGGGCTGGAGCTGAGGCATCAGGATGGCCTCGTCTGCGTCGAATCTGCCCGTCTGCCAGAGGCGCGTCAATCGGCCATTGTCGCCGTCGATTCTCAATTTTTCGGGTTTCTTCATGCTCAAGCTTCGTGCCCTGCTTCTCGTCGTGCCGGCCCTGCTGACGGCTCAGGCAATCTCTGCCCAGAGCATTCCGTCACCGTACCGGTTCATCGAGCGAGGACAGGAGGCCGGACTTTTCACCGGTTCCATGACGACCAACACCGGGCGTTTCAACCTCGGTCCGGGTGACCAGACCATGGTCGGTGCCCGCTACAGCGTTGAGGTCTCCGGGCCAGTCGCGCTCGAGGGGCTGGCGTCGATGGCCCTGGGTCCTCGAGCCGTCGTGAACCCGAACCGGCTCGAAGGTGATCAGGTGGTCGACGAGGCCGAGATGCAGGTGCTCTTTCTGGAGGCGCGCCTGCGCTTCAATCTGACCGGGCGCCGCACGTGGCGTGGCCTCCAGCCCTACACGTTCATCGGAGGTGGTGTCGGATTCGACACGATCGGCAGGCAAGCCGAAGACCAGCTGCTCGATGAAGAAGATCGCTACGAGTTTGGTACGCGGTGGACAGGCAACTTCGGCGTCGGATCACGCTGGCTGTTCTCCAGCCGCTTTCACCTGCGGTTCGATGCCGGATGGCGCCTCTACAAGGTCGGCATTCCGACGGGCTGGCGCGACCCGGCGTTGGGCGATCTGAACGTACCCGAAGACGAGTGGGTTTCCGGGCGGTCGATCACCGTCGGTCTCGGCTACCGTTTCTGAGGCATGAGCACGCCGACGTCTTCGACTCCCGACTGGTTGGGAGTGCACGAGGCGCTCGAGCGGATTCTCTCGCGGGTTCAGCCGCTTCAGACTGAACGCATCGCGGCCGACCAGGCGCTGGGGCATACGCTAGCCGCCGAGGTACGCGCCCGCCTCGATCTGCCTGCCCGAGACAACGCGGCCATGGACGGCTGGGCCGTTCACTCTGACGACCTTCGCGAGGCGACCCCGGCAGCTCCAGTACGTCTGCAAATCGCCGGTCGCATCGCCGCCGGCGATCCTGACCCGGAACTCCTGCCCCGCGGCTCGGCGCTGCGCATCATGACCGGTGCACCCATACCGCCGGGGGCCGATGCGGTGATTCGCGTTGAAGACACAAATTGGCAACGCTTCGACGGCACCCCGCCATCAGATCCGGGTCAGGTCGTCTTCACGGCACCCTGTGCCCCATCGACCAATGTTCGCCCCGCAGCGCAAGACCTGCGGCGCGACGAAACCGTTGTCGAGCGCGGCACGGCCTTCTCGGCCGGAGTACACGCTGCCGTAGCAGCCGCAGGCCACGCCCACGTCACCGTCACCCGCTGCCCGCGTGTGGCCATCGTGCCGACCGGCAACGAGCTCGTCGATGCGGCGTCCTTGGAAGAGCCCAGCGCTCTCGAGGCCGCCGCGCAGCGCGGAAGCACGCCCGACTCCAACGGCCCAATGCTCGTCGACCTCGTGCACGCCGCCGGCGGTGATGCGCAACTCCAACCGATCGCGCCTGACACCCCACACGCGCTACGCGAGACACTGTCTCGCGCCCTCGCTACCGATCCCGATGTGCTCGTCACCATCGGCGGGGTTTCCATGGGCGATGCCGACCACGTTCGCAGCACGCTGAGCGAGCTGGGCCTCACCTTGGAGTTTTGGCGAGTACGCATGCGCCCGGGCTCCCCGCTGGCCTTTGGACGCATGCCCAACGGCACGCTCGTGCTCATGCTCCCCGGCAATCCTGCGTCGGCCTTCGTGACGTTCCACCTCTTCGTGCGCCCGCTGCTGCGCACACTTCTCGGCGATAACGATCCGCACCTGCCGGTACTTCAGGCCACTGCGGCGCAGCCTCTTCCCTCCACCGCTCGCCTCTGCCAGTTCCACCGGGTAGTGTTCGACCTGACGGCGCCGTCGTCGACGGCAGGAGCCTCAGGCGCTGCACTCCCCACCGTGCGGCTCACAGGGGCGACAGGCTCGGGCCTTGTGTCTGGTCTGGCTACGACCCAGGGGCTGGCCGTGATTCCTGAAGGCATCGACCGACTGGAGGCCGGCATGCTCGTGGAGTGCGTGCTGATCGGCACCCACGGCGCCGGCCCGGGCTTCGGCAGCCGCACGCCCGGCTACAGGGCCACGACCTCATGACGCGCTGGATCGTTCCAAGGCGCTGGATCCTCGCGTGTGCGCTCCTGCTGACGCAGGCCGGTTGCGCCCTGCCTCGCTGGCCCGCTGAAGGTCCGGTTTCGTCAGGCTGGGGGCTGCGCTGGAGAGGATGGCTACCCGAAATCCATGAGGGCATCGACATCGCACTCCCTGAAGGCACGCCAGTGCGTACTATGGCACCGGGCACGGTGCGTTTCGCCGGCCCGATGCCCGGCTACGGCCTCATGGTTTCGATCGATCACGGCGGCGACGTGACCACCTTGTACGGCCATCTGGCCGACATTCAGGTGCGGCTTGGAGACCGTGTCTCATCTCGTCAGGTCATCGCGCTGAGCGGGAGCACCGGCGACGTAAGCGGGCCGCACCTGCACTTCGAGATTCGCCGCTGGGGCCGAAGCGAAGACCCGGTCCCCCTGCTTGGCGGTCTGCCGCGCTCAGGGCGCTGAGATCAAAAGGCCGCCGCCCGTCAGCGGAAGCCTGACGGGCGCCCGAACTCTCGGCTGCGCTGCTGATAGTCGAACTTGAGTTCCTGGTTGTCCATCAGCCGCACTTCAAAGCGGAACGACCAATTGCCCGTCGCGGTCTGCACAAAGTCGAAATTCGCCTGCCACCGGTGCAGCTCACGTGTCAGGCCGATGCTGTGGTCGGCAAACGAATTGGCCTCGAGGTCGAACGCCGTGCGCCAGCTCATCTGCCACTTTGTGGTCGGCTGAAGCTGTACGTTCATCTGGAGCATCTGCGAGGGATTGCCCGAGGCCCGGGGGCGATTGAGCGCATAACTGAAATTCGCACTCCACTGCCCCACGGCACCGCCGCCCATGCCCTGCCCACGACCGCCACGCAGTCCCATACCGGGCACGATCGAGGCCTCGTCCGTCCGGCCAGAATTCTGAAGCCCAAGCGGATCCGGCTCCATGCCCATCTCGCCGTCCGGCCCGGGCATTTCCTGCGCGGCATCCTCTCGAGGAGCCGCACCACCACCGCCCCCTCCAAGCCCGAGCCAGCGGAACAGGCTTGAATTGTTGTTCAGCGAGAAGGCGAAGTTCAACGACTGCAACTGCGGCGCGAAACGCTTGGTCTCGATGCCCGTTACCGGATCTCGTGTGCGCTCGAACAGGTCGTGCGCCATGTTGATCGTCAGCCCCCGCAGATAGTCTGACGTGATGTTGTTCGTCAGCTGCGTCGTCGAAAAGCCGTCGATGAAGCGCCCCGATGAGTCGGCAACGAAGTCATAGGTAACCGAGCTCGTGCGCAGGGCGAGCAGCGTGATGATCTCGTCACGCGGCGGGCGTCGGAAACCGTCTTCGTCAACATCTCCGAGGGCAGGCTCGCCACCACCGGGCAGCGCTGGGGCTCCCTCGGCGTCTTCGGCCCCGGCCTCCTGTTCAGCCGCCACATTGGTCGAGTCGGTTCTGGGCCGCCGCTTCGCTTCAAACGTCTGATTGAAGCCGAAGGTCAGCACGTTACGTGGCTGCTGGACCGCTGAGCCGAACACCTGCTCCTGCAGAGCGGTTGGTTCTACACTGGGCGAGTAATCGTAGCTGAACGACGGCGATACCTTGTGCCGAATGCGCTCGAAGCCTGCGAATCCCGGGAAGAAGCCGTACATGTCGCCGCGCAGCTGGGCCCCGAAACTGAGGCGCGTCGGACCCGACACGAAGTTCTGCGCAACGGTCGACGTGTCATTGCGCACCCGCTCCCCGGAGAGCGAGATGCGCGGGCTGAAGGTCGTCGACCCCACGAGATTCTGCTGGTAGTCGATGCCCGTCGACCAGTTGATGCGGGCATTGGACAGGTCCATGGGCTCGCCGAGCAACTGCTGACGAACCACAGGATCGTGAAAGGCTCGCGCACCCAGTGCAGCGAGATCCCCGGCCGCAAAGCGAAGATTCCCGTTTTCGTCGACCGGCGTCACGACGCCATACTGCGATTGCTCGGTGAACCCGCCCTGCCCCGAAATCGACAGGTTGCCAAGGTTCAAGGAGCCGCTGGCAGATCCGTTGAGATCTCCTGAGTCGACCTGGTCTTCGGCGAGATCGGTGAAGGTGCGGCGAAATTGCCCGCTGCCGCCCAGCGTGAGGTTGTTGAACCACGACGCGCGGTTTTGGGGCGCGCCGAAGAGCGTCAGCGTTTTGAGCGAGAGGTTGACCGACGGAAACGTGGTCACGACCCGGTCGTCAGAGAGAAACTGCCGGCGGTTGCCGTTGACCGTTAGGTTGCCCCAGTCGAAACGGCGAGAGAGACCACCCTCGGAGTCGATCGACTGCGTGACCTCTTGCGGGTTGAACGAGTTCTGCCGCACGAGGCTGGTCGACGAAGCATAGGCCGCCCGGGCCCGGAAGTTCATGCGCTCCGACATCTCCCACGAATGGGCGGTGTTGAGCGTCAGCTCGGTACCCCCTTCGGCACGCCAGAACTGCCGCAAATCGACCGCACCCTGCAGAAACTTCTGCGCCCAGCGGTAGCGCATGCTGCCGGTGACGCTCGTGAAGGTGTTGTCAAACCAGTCGAGAGCGACTGACGCATCGGCGTAGTCGCTCATGGCCCAGTAAAAGCCCACGTTGCTGAGACGACGCCGATAGCCGCCACCGCCGGTGCGCACGATGTCGTTGACCGAAAACCGCGGGGTCAGCAGGCCTGACGCGCGCCCGGTATTGAGCGACTGAGCAATGAACGGCAGCCATGCCACCGGCACATCACCGAAGTACAGACGCACCGGGCGGGCCACAAGCACGGAGCCCCGCACAATCTTCAGCTCATCGGTCGCGAAGTGGTAATGCGGCTCGTCCAGCTCACA